>CALWYF010000062.1 GCA_944385705.1 uncultured Oscillospiraceae bacterium
ATACCCCCCTGATGTAGTTCTATTTTCCTACATCAGGGGGATTTTGTCTATTGTCCGTTTTTACTGGTTCAGTTCATCTTTATTTATTCCTATTCTACCTGTCAAAGGCCGGATTTACGGCATAGAAATTCTTTTGGTCCAGTTTCTCCAGGGCCCGGCGCAGACCTTCACCGAAGCGCTGGTAATGGACTATTTCCCTTTCACGGAGATATCGTATAACATTGTTAACATCCGGGTCGTCGGACAGGCGCAGTATATTGTCATAGGTGACTCTGGCCTTCTGCTCTGCCGCCATATCCTCGTTCAGGTCGGCTATGACGTCGCCCTTTACCTCCATACCGGCGGCAGACCAGGGAGAACCAGAGGCGGCGGTGGGATACACTCCGGCGGTATGGTCCACGAAATAGTCCTGGAATCCCGCCTTCTTTACCTCCTCCACCGTCATGTTTCTGGTGAGCTGATGGACTATAGCTCCTATCATTTCCAGATGGCCCAGCTCTTCAGTACCTATATCCGTAAGCAGCCCCTTCAGCTCCGGGTAGGGCATGGAGTACCTCTGGCTCAGGTAGCGAAGAGAAGCTCCCAGCTCACCGTCAGGCCCGCCGTATTGACTTATGATAAACTTTGCCAGGGCCGGGTTTGTGTTCTTTATCTTCACCGGGTATTGCAGCTTTTTCTCATATACAAACATTTCTTATACCTCCATCTTGCTCTGGTAGTCCCAGGGCCAGGGCTCTTTCAGCCAGTCATAGCATTTGGCTCCCAGCATATCCTCCTGGGATATGGGGCCAAACTGTTTGACATAGCGGCTGCGAGCTTCTTTTTTCAGGGCCAGAAAAGTCTGGTACATGGCAAAAGCTTCGCTATCGTCACAGTGAGTATCCAGATAAAGTTCAAGCTCATCGGCAGCAAAGTCGATAGCCATCAACTCCGTCAAAGGGCAGGCCTGAAGATTATCGTTTACAATATTCATCAGCGGCAGGTCCAGCCCGGGGAAAAGAGTGCCTCTGGACAGGGCCTCTATACTCTCATAGCTGGGCGCAGCGCTGTCCTGCAGCGGCACATAAGCCATAGCCAAAGGCGCATCCTTGGGTAAGGAGCCGCTCTTATAATCCATTCTGTTTTGTGTTCTGTCCAATTTGATTTCCTCCAGTTGTTCTAAGGGGAGACCTCAAGGCATACTATGCCGCAGGCCGCAGTAATGTTAAAGGCGCCGGAAAATTCCGGCGCCTTTAAGGCTTTGCTATATGAATAATATCTTACTTTAAGGGTATAAGAAACTTCACTTTATCATTTCTTCAAAATCTTCTTCGCTGATTATCTTTATACCCAGGCTCTCCGCCTTGGTGAGCTTGCTGCCGGCATTCTCCCCGGCCAGGACACAACTGGTCTTCTTTGATACGGAAGAGGAGGTCTTGCCTCCGAAACTCTCTATAATTGCGCTGGCTTCATCCCGGGTAAAGCGGCTCAAGGTGCCGGTAAGGACAAAGCTCATGCCTGAAAAGCGGTCGTCCTTCTTTTCCTCTTTGCTGATGAAACTGACTCCGGCCCGGCGCAGCTTTTCAATCAGGTCCTTTGATTGAGGATTGGAGAACCAGTTTATGATAAAGCCTGCGGTTATTCCTCCAATATCCGGTATAGCTGTGAGCTCTTCCTCCCCTGCCGCCATGAGGCTGTCCAGGTCGGCAAAATGAGAGGCCAGAACCTTGGCCGCCTTCTGCCCAACCTGCCTTATTCCGAAAGCGCAGAGCAGCCGGGCAAGTCCCGCTTCCTTGCTGTTCTCTATGGATCTCATAAGATTGGCGGCAGACTTGTCCCCCATACGCTCCAGAGCCGCCACTGCCTGAGCGTCCAGATAATACAGGTCGGAGGCATCCTTCACCATGCCGCTGTTTATAAGGCTCTCACACACGGAGATTCCCAGGCCCTCTATATCCATGGCCTCCCGGGAGGCAAAGTGGGCAATATTTCGCAGGCGTTGAGCGGGGCACTCAGGACTGGTGCAGCGCAGAGCCGCCCCGTCCTCATCCCGGATCACCGGAGAACCGCACTCCGGGCAGTAGGCGGGCATAACATAGGGCACCGTTCCCTCCGGGCGCTTGGAGAGGTTTACCGACAGCACTTCCGGGATAATTTCACCGGCCTTCTGCAGAAGCACCGTGTCCCCGATGCGCAGGTCCAGACGGTCAATATTATCCTGATTGTGGAGGGTAGCGGCGGACACAGTGGTTCCGGCCAAACGCACAGGCTCAACTATGGCCTTAGGGGTAAGGACTCCGGTCCGTCCCACCTGCACCACTATATCCAGCACCCGGCTTTCCTTTTTCTCCGGAGGATATTTGAAGGCTACTGCCCAACGGGGGGCCTTGGCAGTGCTTCCCATGGCAATACGCTGACTAAGGGAGTCCAGCTTGATAACGGCTCCGTCCATATCGTAGGGCAGCTCTTCCCGGTTCTCCCCCAGCCACTGTATGCGCTCCACACAGTCTCTAATATTTTTGTAGCACTTATAGGGAACTACGGGGAAACCCATCTCCCGCATAGCATCCAGAGTCTGGATGTGGCTCACATATTTATTGTCGGAACTGTACTGCATATTGAAGCAAATAATGTCCAGCTTCCTGGAGGCGGCAACCTTGGGGTCCAGCTGGCGCATAGACCCGGCGGCGGCATTCCTGGGATTTGCCAGAAGCGGCTCACCCTTCAGCTCCCGCTGAGCATTCAGCTCCTCAAAAACCGCCTTGGACATGTAAACTTCTCCCCGGACTATGAGCCGTTCCGGAGCGTTCTCAATATGCAGGGGCAGGGAGCGGACAGTGCGCAGATTTTCCGTAACGTTCTCTCCGGTGATGCCGTCACCCCGGGTGGCGCCCCGGACAAAAACTCCGTTTTCATACTCCAGAGACATGGACAGACCGTCTATCTTTGGCTCCACGGAATACTTTTGATGTCCGCCGAAGGCCGCATCCATTCGCTCGCCGAAAGCAAAAAGCTCATCATAGGAAAAGACATCCGTAAGGCTCTCCAGCGGGACCTGATGCCGTACCGGCTCAAATTTGGACAGAGCCGCTCCCCCTACCTTCTGAGTAGGTGAGTCGGGAGTTATGAGCTCCGGGTGCTCAGCTTCCAAAGCCTTGAGCTTCTGCATGAGCATGTCATATTCAAAGTCTGATATCACCGGGGCATCTTCCACATAGTAAAGCCTGTTATGTTTTTCCAGTTCCCGCCGGAGGGCAATTATTTCCTTTTGTATATCCATTTCAATCCTGCCTTTACTGCTGAAGGTTCAAATAAGTGTCCGGCACATGGCCTACGACTATGGTATCCGCTATCAAGACCTCCGTCACCACCTGGGCGGATTCTGTGCCCCAGGGGACCAGAATGTCGATATCCACTATTACTTCCAGATTTATCTGATGCTTGGTTTGATTTATTCCTGCGCTTACTATGCTGTTGTTGAACTCCACTCTGGAGGATGTAAGGACAACTATCTGCACCGGGATGTCTGGCCCCCGGCCCATGAGCAGGCTGACGCCGGTCAGGTTTCCCGCAGGGATGCCGATCTCTATTGTTCTGTTCTCTGTAACTCCAACGACTCTGTGGAGTATCTTGGCCGAGAGAGCATTTATCCGGGCCATATTGCTGCTGACCGCCGTTATTTCCCCGGTGTCCGACTTCTCCATGTCCACAAAGTAATCCCCGCTGTAGTCTTCCTCTGCCATTATATCCAAAATGGCATTATTTATCTGCACCGTCACTATGTCGCTGGCATCTGAGACGGCAATCTGGGAGGACAGGTCCTTAAGAAAAATGGCTGCTGCCGCCAAGAACAGGCAGAGCATCGCCAAAGCCAGAAGCAGTACCAGGGGTATTGGTCTTTGTCTCTTGGCCTCTGCGGCAAGGCCGGTGGAGTACACATATCTTGAAGTCCGCTTAAAGGGTCTTCGATAACGCATGGAGACACCTCCCCATGCATTATATGTTTATTTATCCTCCAACATGGCACTTACCGCCATCATTATTCCCAACTTACCGGATTCGTAGGTAAGGCCGCCCTGCATATACACGGTGTAAGGCTCCCGGATGGGGCCGTCGGCAGAGAGTTCTATAGATGAGCCCTGTATAAAGCTTCCAGCCGCCATGATCACCGGGCAGTCGTAGCCCGGCATGGGCCAGGGTTCCGGTGTCACATAGGAGTCTACAGGAGCTCCGGCCTGAATGCCCAGACAGAAGCGCTTCATGTTCTCCGGGGAACCCAGCTTCACCATCTGGATTATATCTCCCCGCTTTTCATCCACGCCGGGCGAGCTCTCCAGACCCAGTTCCTCCATCATGGCAGAGCAGAATACCGCCGTCTTAAGGGCCTGGGCCACAACGTGAGGGGCCATGAAAAGGCCCTGAAACAGCAGCCGGTTATTGCCCAGAGTTGAGCCGCACTCCCCGCCTATGCCGGGGGTAGTCAGGCGCATGGCCGCCCGGTCCACCAGCTCCTTGGTGCCGGCAATATAGCCTCCGGTGGGGGCCAGGCCGCCGCCGGGGTTCTTGATGAGGGACCCGGCTATAATATCAGCTCCCACATGGCTGGGCTCCAGGGTATCGGTAAACTCGCCGTAGCAGTTGTCCACCATGATTTTAGCCTTAGGATTTGCATCTTTTACGCAGCGGCAGATCCGGCCTATCTCCTCTACAGACAGGGACTTTCTGTCATCGTAGCCCCGGGAGCGCTGAACCATGACGGCTGTCACCTTGGGGTCGGCGGCAGCCTTTGCTATGGCCTCATAGTCCGGCTCCCCACCCGCCGTCATGTCCACTTGGGCATAATCTATGCCGTAGAACTTCAGGGAACCGTGTTCCACTCCATTTATGCCTATGGCGGTACGGAGTGTGTCATAGGGCATACCGGTAGCGGCCAGGATAGTGTCTCCCGGTTTTACCATGGCAAACATTGCGGCTGTGAGGGCATGAGTACCGTTTACAAAACCTATACGCACCAGGGCAGCCTCAGTGCCGAAGATCTGGGCATATATCTTATCCAGAGTCTCCCGCCCAAGATCGTCATAACCGTAGCCAGTGGTGCCTGCAAAACAGGCCTCGGCCACCTTGTTATCCTGAAAGGCTTCCATCACCCGGCGGGTATTTACTTCCGCCACAGCATCGATTGCGTCAAAGCGATGCTTTATCCGCTCCTGGGCCCGGCGGGCCATGTCATACACTTCCGGACGTATATCGGATATCTTCATATCATTTGAGCTCCATTACTATCTCTTTAAAATATTTGCCACGCTCCATAAAATTCTTGAAGCGGTCAAAAGCAGCGCAGGCGGGAGAGAGCAGGACTATATCACCCTCCCTGGCGGCGGCAGCAGCAGCCAGTACGGTCTCCTTAAAGTCGTCTATTATCTCCACCTGAAGGGCAGAGTCATTATAATATTTGGAAGACAGGATAGCCTTTTTTATTTTTTCGGCAGTGGCTCCAGTAAGGAAGACCCGCTTTGCCAGCAGGCACAGCTCATCTCCCAGGCCGTCAAAGCTCAGGTGCTTGTCGTAGCCTCCGGCAATAACTATAGGCTTAGTCTTCAAAGCGTGCAGCCCGGCTGAAGTCCTGGTGGGGCTGGTGCCTATGGAGTCATTTATATATGTAACGCCATGGAGTATTCTGACATGCTCCAGCCGGTGCTCCACACCGGCAAAGCTCTTTGCCACCTGGGCGCAGACCTCATCATTTACCAGGCCTTCCACGGCAGCAAAGGCTGCAAGATAGTTGAGGAGATTGTGCTCCCCAGGCAGCTTTATTTCCGAGGCCTTCATAACCGGGCGGCGCTGCCCGCCGGAAACTCTGTATATTACGCCGTCGCTGCACAAAGCGCCGTCTTCCACTTCTCCCCTGTCGGTAAAGTAGCTGATTGAGGACTTGGCATGGGAGGCATAATACTCACTGTGCCTGTCGTCCAGGTTCAGTACCAGACGTTGGTCCGCATTCTGCTTTTCAAAGATACTCAGCTTTGCATCCATGTAGTCCTGAAAGTCCTTGTGCTTATCCAAATGGTTTGGACTCAGGTTGGTTATAACGGCCACATCCGGGCAGCAGTTCATACTGTGGAGCTGGAAAGAGCTGAGCTCCAGCACGGCAATGTCCCCCGGCCCGATCTCCCCGGTCTCGCACAGCAGCGGGTGACCGATATTGCCTCCCAGGTGGACATTATATCCGGAGGCTTTCAGCAGCTCGGAGATAATTGTGCTGGTGGTGGTCTTTCCGTCACTGCCGGTGACGGCTATTATGGGGCAGGGGCAGAGGGCCATGAACACCTCCATTTCGGAAGTGATAAGGCTGCCCCGGGCCTTGGCTGCCTCCAGGTGGGGGTCAAAAGGCATTAGCCCCGGAGTGCGGAAAATTATGTCCTGATCCAGTCCCTCTAGGTAATTCTCTCCCAGCTTAAGCTCAGCCCCCATATTCAGGAGCTTTTGCCCCTCATCGCCCATCTCTTCTAGGCTGCGCTTATCGCAGGCGGTGACGTGGCAGCCGCTTGTCAAAAGCAGCTCCGTCAGCGGTTCATTGCTGACGCCTATGCCTATCACGGCTATGCGTTTGTCTTTTATGCTGCTTATATATTCTTTGAGTGTCATTGAAACACCTCACATTTTTTATTCAATCTATAGCATTATATAGCTTTTCTCTCTGCTTTACAAGAAAATTTATTGACTTGCCGGGATAAAATGGGTACAATAAGCCAATGAGCAGGCCGAACGACCGCGGGCATAAGGCGAAAGCCTGTGCATGAGGAAAGTCCGGGCTCCACAGGGCAAGGATAACGGGTAACGCCCGCCAGGGGTGACCCTCGGACAAGTGCAACAGAGATATACCGCCGTCAGTTTCAGTCTGGCGGTAAGGGTGGAAAAGTGAGGTAAGAGCTCACTCGTCCCATGGAGACATGCGGATGCTGTAAACTCTATCCGGAGCAACACCGTGGGAGGACATATGGCCGGCCCGGCCGTCCTCAGGAGGTGGCTTGAGCCTGTCGGCAACGGCAGGCCTAGATAGATGGTCGTTTTCAACAGAACCCGGCTTACAGGCCTGCTCATCCAAAGTTAAACACACCGCCCCGGCCGGGGCAATAAAAGACAGCAGAGACAAAAGCTCTGCTGTCTTTTGTACTGCGATCACTCGACTATGGCTATCTGGTTTTTCCTCTGGCTCCTGAGGACCAGCTCCGGAATGATGTTGTTTTCCGATTCGTAAACATAGTTGGACAGATACTTGAAGCCATCTTCGGTGTCCATGACCGTAAGCTCATGAGTAAAAGCGCAGTCGGTGCCGTAAGCGGGGTACACCGCATCCACTTTCAGTGTGAGGCTACCGTCCGAATTGTACCAATAGTCGGTCACCTCTGGCTTTGGGACTTTTGGAGTGATATCATTGTAATACTCCTGAGCGGATCCTAAGACATAATACCCGCCGTAGGAGGCGTTGTCATCGGAGAGCCATTGCAATGTGTCCACATCCACATCAATATAGCTGCATATCACCTGCTGGAACTGTTCATATGGAGCAATATACAAGTCCGTATCAGGTACATTTTCAAACCCTGCAATATAACCCATGTTACTGCCGGTCAGGGGCACGGTTCCGTAATAGCGGCTGTAAAGTATGGGGAAAAGAGAGTTAAAGTCCAGCTCCCCGAAGTCCGAGGTGCTCCAGGTGCAGGTGAAAAGGTTATTCTCCGAATATGCCTGATCGCCCATATATTTGTCTGCCAGCTGACGCTTGGTATCATCATAGGCTGTAAGGCGCAGGAAGGTGTAGGCATTACCGTTTGCCGCCCAAGCGGAGCCACCGGAATCGGAATCTCTGGTACATATGAGCCAGCCCTTGTCGGTAAGCTCCAAACGGGTCAGAGCATACTGACCGGAGGAGTAGATGCTGGGTTCGTTATTCTCGTCCCACTCCACGGAGACGGTGGTCACGGAGGCTATGCCGTCTTTGTATGCCAGGTTGTTGGCATGTAAAGTACTGTCGGAATGGAGAACATAATAGCAGGCCTCCCCTTCTATTCCGGCTTTCACTCCGTTGCCGAAGTCAATGAGGGGCTGGGCGTTCTGCACATTCAGATTTCCGTAGAAGTCTACGGCAGTGTAGCCGCTCTGGCCCAGGGCACTTACCATCTCAGCTACGGTGGCATCGGAGAGAACTACGTTGGAAGCAGTACCCTTGTCTGCTGCCAGGTAGAGCTCCTGCAGGACCTCCATAGCGGCAACGGCATCCTCCTCATACTCCTTCATCTTTGCATTCGACACCGGCTCCAGAGGTATAGCCGTAGGCTCCGACGATTGGTCCGGCGAGGGCACGGCAGCTTCCGTGGCCGTGGCGGGCTCCGGCGTGGCGGCGTTTCGGACCGTTTTATTATCGTCAAGGCTCACGAGCCATGTGGCAAGACCTGCGCTCAGGGCCAGGCATATCAAAAACATGACTAATCTCTTATTCATTATTTCCTCCATGGGAAAGCAAAAGCTACCGGATTTCTCTCACGGACAGCCTTACCCTAGCATAGTTTTGCCGGAATGTCAAATAAGGGAAAGTAAACAAAATTGCCCCGCCTCCCATAAGAGGCAGGGCAATGGAGATCTTCGGGGCTTTATTCGCCGTCTTCCCAGTTGTGCCAGACGTTCTGCACATCGTCGTTTTCCTCGAACATATCCAGCATTTTTTGCATATTTTTTATATCATCCTCGTTGGTGAGCTTGATATAGCCGTTCTGGGGCAGCATCTCCACCTGAGCGGAGAGCAGCTTGTAGCCGGCGGCGGTGAGGGCGTCAGAAACGGCAGCCACATCATCTACACCGGTGTATACGGTCATGACATCCCCGTCCGACTCAAAGTCGGCGGCTCCGGCCTCCAGAGCGTCCATCATTACGGTATCCTCGTCCAGGTCCCCGTCCTCGTTATCAATGACGATAACACCTTTTTTATCGAAAGACCAGGAAACGCAGTTTGCAGCGCCCATATTTCCGCCGTACTTATCGAAGTAGTGGCGCATTTCACCGGCGGTACGGTTGCGGTTGTCGGTCATGGTTTCCACTATGACGGCAACACCGCAGGGGCCATAGCCCTCATAGACAATCTTTTCATAGTTCTCGGTATTGCCGGCGCCCATGGCTTTGTCTATGGTGCGCTTTATATTGTCGTTAGGCATGTTGGCAGCCTTAGCCTTTGCAATGACGGCAGCCAGCTTGGAGTTGCTCTTGGGATCTCCGCCGCCGCCTTCCTTCACCGCAACAATCATTTCACGGGCAATTTTTGTAAAAGCCTGGGCCCGCTTAGCATCGGCTGCGCCCTTGGTCTTTTGTATGTTGTGCCATTTGGAATGTCCTGACATTATTAACAGCTCCTCTTATGTGCATTGCTTAATATAAAAAATTATCGACTGATATTTTACCACAGAGACATTTATATGGCAAGGGAAAATTTACTTACAGAGCCTTGGGAATGAGCAGCAGCTTCCCGGAAATATCCTCGTCCAGCTCATTCATGGCTTTTATATCTTCCACACTGGAATGATAGGTCTTTGCCAATTCCCAGAGGCTCTCGTTTTCTACCCTTACGAGAGTCACCGTGGGATATTTATCGGTGTCAAAGGCAGCTTCCTCATCCAGCTCTACGGAACTTAGCTTTTTAAATTCCACAACATCGTTTACCATGCACTCAAACTCTGCGGATATATGCCCGTCTATGAACTGGCCGTCAGGGCGCAGATATACGTCCGTAAGTCGGACGGAGCATATTTTCATGTTTTCCCTGCCCCCATCCCCTTCCATAGTGAGACTCCTGTGCACCGAGGATAGAAGGGAGTTTGCATCCCTGTATACTATATCTATATCTGCTTCAGCCCTCAGTTTTCCCTGCTCCAGAGAATAGCCGCCCACCTTCACAAAGGCGCTGAGTACATCGGAGCAGTCCTCACTGACGTTTATCCGCTCGTCGCAGCTGAGCTTCAGCTTCTGCACCCCGGAGACCATATTGAACTGGCAGCTTTGCTTGCTGCAGCTCACCGGCATGCGGTTGCTGTACACGTCCGCAACATAGCTGATGCTTCTGCGTCTGCGGGTGACAAGCTGTATAACAGCATGAATCTCGCAGTCCAGAGCCTTGTCATTACTGATGGTGTTGATTATCTCGAAATAGGCGGAGGTCAGGGCTATATTAATGGAACAGTTATCCATTCCCTCCTCACCAATATCAATTATCTGGGAAAAGGGCGTGGAAAACTCTGTCCTCACCGGGTAATTCACATCATCGGAGAGATAGCACAGGGATATAACGGCGCTGCCCTTTACTATCAGTTTGGTACCGATAAGCTGTCTGTCGGCCACAATGAAATCCACATCCTGGGCAACAAGGCGGCTGGGGCAGGGCTTACCGCTGGGGAAGCTGAACTGCTCGTTTATACTCAGGGTCTTCTCACAGGCAGCATTGGCCAGCATCAGCTCACAACTCTCATATCTGGCGTGGAGGCCCTCCCCGCTATCCTGGGGCAGGCAGGTATCTGTGACCAGGCTCTCCTGCCTGTAGCAGCTAAGTTCTCCCGCAAGCTCAAAGGTCACCGAGACCTTCCTGGGATTCACCACCCTGGCCTCACAGTTGACTATGCTCAAGTCAACCTGGGCCACGGTATCCGCCTCAATGTCAGCTATCTCATAGTCCAGGCTGAAGCCCTTGGACAGACGCACAAAGGACACCTTGCTCTGGTCCTCAGTAATGTACAGCAGTGAGGCAGTAGCTTCCCCGGACACCGTAACCCCCCGGGAAGTCACGTCCTTACTTTTCAGCATTACCGTTGTATGCACCGAGGCCAGCTTCCCTATGTCGTCATCGGTATCAGGCACCACGCTTTCGGCACTCTCTTGTATCCTTTTCGTCTGATGGTGTACTTCCCTGTAGATATTGATCGTTTTATTCTCAAAGCTTATTTCCATACCTTAACGCTCCTTGCCGCACAGTTTGTACAGCTTATGCCATGCAGCCGGGTATTATTACCTGAGGCCGAATTTTGCAAGTATTCTGGAGAGAAATCTCGGCAGCTTGAAAATATATACCTTCATATCTTTTACCTCCCTGTCACCAGCAGCGGATGAACCATATACCCGCCCCTATGAGCACCGCCGCAAGAATAAACCACCAAAAATCTGTGGGCAGGACAAGAGCCAGGAATATCACTATGCCTGCAATTATCGCCCCACAGCCTAAATAATTTTTGCGCCCCTTACGCATGAAGCTCTCCCCCCGCCGATGTATTCTCTACATCATACGCAGGGGGAGAGCTTTTTAGACTTTATTTTGCCGTTCCCGGCTGCTGGTGATTTTCGTCCGGCGCAGCTTCAGCTCTGCTCCTTCAGTTCCCAGGACTTGTGCTGAGCGCTGAGCTCGTAGAGCCGGACATAGGAGCGGTAGCGGCTGGGCATCAGCTCTCCACGGCTCAGGGCCTCCGTCACGGCGCAGCCCGGCTCTTTAAGGTGAGCGCAGTCGGTAAAGCGGCAGCGGCCTATGTAGGGTTCAAAGTCGATAAAATCGTATTGCAGGCGCTCCTTGGGTATGAGGTTCATCATTTCTACGTCAAAGGAGGCAAAGCCGGGAGTATCTGCAACATAAGTGTCCTCACCCAGGGAATACAGCTCCACATGGCGGGTGGTATGCTTACCGCGGCCCAGCTTCTCGCTCACCTCTCCCGTGGGGATATTCGCCCCGGGCAGGAGTTTGTTGAGGATGCTGGACTTGCCTACGCCGGAGTTGCCGGTAAAGGCGCAGATACTGCCCTTCACCGCCTCTCTCAGATCTTCCAGGCCCTCCCCTGTCTCCGCACTGGTACGTATCACCGTAAAGCCTGAGGAGGCGTAGATGTTATAGAGTTCTTCGGCCTGGTCGATGTCGCTTTTGTTGACGCAGATTATGAGCCTGCATCCGGCTTCCGCCGCTATCACCGATACTCTGTCCACCAGAAATGGATCGGTCACCGGGTTGGTGTTGGCGGCAATAAACACCATGGCATCAATATTTGCCACCGCTGGGCGGATAAACCAGTTGCGCCTGGGCAGCAGGCTGTCGATACGTCCCCGACCCTGGGCGTCGGTGCTGCACAGCACTCTGTCGCCTACCAGGGGCGAGGTACCGTCCAGCCGGAAGCGGCCCCTGGCCTTACACTCCAGGATTCCCTCTTCTGTGCTTACATAGTAAAAGCCGCTGAGGGCCTTGGATATAACTCCTTCTCTCATAGGCCCTCAGCCCTCCGGACCGGAGGATACACGAAGATATATCTTGGAATGCTCTTCTATATCCGTAAAGGCCTCCACACTCTGGCCGATGACGGTTCCCGCATCCAGGTCGCTGCGCTCAAACTGGGAACTGCCGAAGCTCAGGCCGCAGCTGCCGATGTAGCCGTCCTTGTAGCACACCTTGAGATAGCCGTATCCGTCCTCGGGGGCAAAGCAGCGCGCCTCGTCGATGTCCGCGTCGTTGAAGCGGCCCATGCTGGCCACCGTCACATCGTACATCTGCGTGACGTTCATG
>CALWYF010000063.1 GCA_944385705.1 uncultured Oscillospiraceae bacterium
CATTGAAACCGGGCCGCCAACGGCGAGCCTGCGGAGAAACCTGACCTGCTTCATCCGCCCCCGGCGGCGCAGGTCAGGTTTCCCATCGACACGTAGCGCCGCAGGGGAGGCAGAGGCCGCTGTCGGTCACCGGCAGACCCAGCTCCCGGCTGTCGGAGCGTCCGCCGAACTTTTTTGTGAATATGCTCTCCGTCACATAGCTGAGCACCGAGGCGGAAAGGCCGGTGGTGTAGGAATTAATTATCACGAACAAGGGCTCATCGCTGAGCACCCCGGCGCATAGGGAAACACAGGGCCAGAGGTTCTGCTCCAGCTTCCACACCTCGCCCCCCGGCCCCCGGCCGTAGGAGGGCGGGTCCATGATTATGGCGTCGTAACGCCGTCCCCGGCGTATCTCCCGCTCCACGAACTTGCCGCAATCGTCCACTATCCAGCGGATAGGGGCCTGGCTCAGTCCTGAGGCGGCGGCATTCTCCTTGCCCCAGGCCACCATGCCCTTGGCGGCGTCCACATGGCAGACCTGAGCCCCGGCTTTGGCGCAGGCCACGGTTGCGGCCCCGGTGTAGCCGAAAAGGTTCAAAACACTTATGGGTCTGCCCGCGGAGCGTATCTTGGCCATGGCCCAGTCCCAGTTGCAGGCCTGCTCCGGGAAAAGGCCGGTGTGCTTGAAGTTCATGGGCTTTACGTTGAAAGTCAGTTCTCCGTAGTGTATCTGCCAGTTTGCCGGCAGCTTGCCCTTGTCCCAGCTGCCGCCGCCGGTCTCGCTGCGGCGGTAGCGGGCGTCCCGGTCGTTCCAGTGGGGGTTGCGCCGGGGGGTATCCCATATGGCCTGGGGGTCCGGCCGCACCAGATAATATTTTCCCCAGCGCTCCAGCTTCTCCCCCTTGGAGCAGTCGATGAGCTCAAAGTCCTTCCATTTATCTGAAATCCACATATGATTCTCCGAAGCTTATCTATACATAATTAGACAGTGTATTCTATCATTAAAGCCCTGTCAGGTCAAGGACTGCCGGGCTTTTTTAACAACAGTTTCCGGGCCTTTTTAAAACTGTTGCCACCCTGCCGCAAGGCAGGGTGGCAATAAAGGCTTATATCAGTTCAAAAAGCGGCTACCAGCATTTCTTGCAGGGGCTATAGCCCATGCTCTCCGCCTGGTTCAGACTCATCTGAGCAGGGTCTTTCATGTTGCTGCACTCGGGGTCTCTGTGGTACTTGGAGCCGCTCTTGGGCATCCAGACCATGGTCTCCTGGCTCTGGGGCTCCTCCGTCTCCTCCGGGTCCGGCTGGAGGCTTTCCGGGGCGGCAGGCTTGGCTATGCTCTGCTTCTTTCCGCCGGGGGTCAGCAGCTGTTCTTCCGTGGCGCTCTTGTCCGTGGTGACGGTGAGCTCCTTCCCGTCAGAGCTGATAATGATGTCTCCGTTCAAATCGGTACGCAGTATACGGCAGTCCGCATCCCGCAGGCGGCTGAGGGTATTTTCCTCCGGGTGCTCATAGCTGTTGCCCTCTCCCACGGAGATGACGGCATATTCCGGCATTACCTCCCGGAGGAAGGGATAGCTGGTGCTGGTGTCGCTGCCGTGGTGGCCCACTTTAAGCACGTCCGCCTTCAGCTCGGCTCCGGAGTCCAGCACAGCCTGCTCCGCCTCCCGCTCGGCGTCCCCGGTAAAGAGGAAGGAGGTCTCCCCGTAGCGTATCATCAGGATAATGGAACTATCGTTGGTATCCTCCCCGGCGTTCAGGCCCAGTATCTCCACCTCTGCGCTGCCCAGGGCATACTCGTCCCCCACCTCCGGCACCGTAAGGCCGCCGCCCTTTTCCTCGGCGTACTCCCTGAAGGTCTCAAAAACTCCGCTGTCGTACTCCGTCACCGGGCAGAGGCTCAGCTCCGCTTCCCCATAGCTGAAGGCCCCCGGCAGTCCGCCGATGTGGTCCTCATGGGCATGAGTGCCCACAACGATGTCCAGCTTTTCCGCCCCGGCCTTTTTCAGCACCGTGTATATAACATCGGAATCGCCCCGGTTGCCGCCGTCTATGAGCATATAATGTCCGTCGCACTCCACCAGGGCGGCATCCGCCTGGCCCACGTCTATGAAGTGTACCGAGAAGCTGCTCCCCTCCGGCAGGTTTTCCGCCTCAGGTGCCAGGGCAGTCTGAGCCGGAGGAGCCGACGGCGCAGGGGAGGCTGCTGCCGGGGCGGCGCCGCAGCCGGCAATAAGCAGCAGAGCCAGGCCCAGGGCTACGAGGCTGAACTTTATTTTTCTTTTTCTCACGCTGTTTTCCCACCGTTCCCTATAAAGTTCAGGGGTCCTTGCCGGACCCCTGATGATTTTCTTTGTTCTATTGTAGCACAGCCCGGCGGAAATTTCCAGACGCTTTAATCTATGGCCTTGAATCTCAGAACCACCTTGAAGAGGTCCCCGTCCACGGTGAGCTCCAGTTCTCCGTTCTGCAGCTGTACAAGGCTCCGGGCTATGCTGAGCCCCAGGCCGCTGCCCTCGGTGTTCCGGGAGCTGTCGCCCCGGACGAAGCGCTCCATCAGCTCCTCGCCGCTGATATTCAGCTGACTGGCGGAGATATTGCGGAAGGTGACGGTGGCCTTGCCTGCGGCCTTGTCCAGGTTGAGATATACCCTGGTCCCGGCCATGGCGTACTTGCACACGTTATTGAGCAGGTTGTCAAACACCCGCCACATGTGCCTCCCGTCGGCCATTATCACCACCGGCTCTTCAGGCTTTGTGATCACCAGCTCCAGCCCGGCTGCCTTCAGCTTTTCGGCATATTCCCCGGCGCTCTGGTCAATCAGAACTCCCAGTTCACAGCGCTCCAGATTCACATTCAGGTTCCCGGTACTGGCCTTGGAGGCCTCTATCAAGTCGTCTATGAGCTTTTTCAGCCTTGCCGACTGGCGGGACAGCACCTGGATATACTCCTTTGCCTTCTCATTGTCTATCTCCTCCTTCTCCAGCAGGTCAACATAGTTGATAATGGAGGTGAGAGGAGTCTTTATATCGTGGGAAACATTGGTTATAAGCTCGGTCTTGAAATGCTCCGACTTCATTCTGGAATTCACAGCCTTGTTCATTCCCTCGCTTATACGGTTGAGCTGCTCGCCGTGCTCCCTCAGGGGTCCGTACATTTTCCCGGTGTCCACATGATAGTCCATGTTTCCCTGGGAAATCTCCTTTCCTGCCTTCAGAAGCTTTTTCATGCACAGCAGCACATACAGCGTCAGCAGCACCAGCACGGAGCGCTCTATAAACCAGCTGAACAACATAAAGCCGCCGCCGGCGCCGAAGCCCACTATCCATAAGAACTCTATAAACAAAATTCCGAATATAATCACAGAGGCCCTGGGTATGAGGGCCATGCCTTTCAGGGTCCGGCCCACGAAGTCCATCAGCTTTTTAAACACACGCCAGCACCAGAGGAGCAGGCGGATGCTGATGCAGCTCTTTATAACATTGCCTATTTTCAGCCGCCGGGCAAAGCTAATACACCACCAGAGGCACAGAGCCGCCGCCGCCTCAAAGATGAGCACATAGGCCACCAGCTTTGCCGCATTGGCGTCCCCATAGCTGAATCCGATCAGCAGCTGCATAAGTATGACCCCAGCTGTGGCAACAAGGACAGTAAGCACATCGAAGGGGAGGCGCTCGGTTATGCCGGACTGTATCTCCTCGCAGCCTTTCCTGTGTCCCGCAGCAGCCATGAGGAAGGCAAAGCAGGCCAGAGCCAGCAGTGCGCCGGCTACCATGACGCCCAGCAGCAGATTGCTGTAGGCAAAGCACACGCTGATAATTTTGGTCATGGTGGCCACTTCGCTGTTTTCCGTCACGGTGTCCAGAACATATCCCACCATGCTGTAGCGGACCGGGACCGGGGCCGCTTCCACATAGGCCGACTGATTGGGCTCCGCCGTGAGAGCTGGGCTTGCTGCGGGCTCCTGAGTCTGGGCGGCCGCCGTGGGAGCGGGGCTGATACTGGGCTCCGGGCTGCTCATGCTGCCGCTGAGGCCGCTATTCTCCCCGTCGGGACTGGCGGAGGTCTGAGGCTCCTGGCTCGGCGTTACGGCGGGCTCGGCTGTAGGCTGGGGGCTGCTCAGGGCGTCCTCCGCCTGTATCACGGCAGTCTGGATATCCGGGCTTATGCTGGGTATCGGGGCAATCCCCTCCCGGCTCTCTTCCTCTTCCCACATCCAGGCGTTATAGGCAGCGGAGTCTTCCGCAGGATACCAGAAGCCGTAGGGGCTGGTTTCCAGCATATAGCTTTGGGAGCCCAGACCGTCATATACCACCTTTTTGTTCTGGTCATATATGGTGAAGGTCATTCCGATAGTGCTGTCCAGCTCCTCCGGGTCAGCTCCGTAGCGGTAGCCCTCCATGTTGTTGAGCATCTTATTGACGCACCAGGGTTCCAGATAGTTGCGCAGCACGCCCTCCAGGCTGGAACCCGAATAGCCTCCGTAGCTGTACAGCACCCCAACGCCCATGAAGCTTATAAACATCACTGCGGCAAAAGCCAGTATCAGTATAAAAGCCAATATCTTGGCAAGGGAACTGCTTTTAAGATTTTTCATTTTTCTTCCCTCTCTCCATCTTGTAGCCCTGGCCCCACACGGCCTTGATGTATCTGGGCTCGGCGGGGTTTATCTCCACCTTTTCCCGCAGGTGCCGTATGTGTACGGCTACGGTGCTCTCCGCCCCGTAGGGCTCGTCTTTCCACACCAGCTTGTATATCTCCCTGGGGGAGAATACCCGGCCTGGATTGTTCATGAGAAGCTTGAGTATCTCATACTCCGTGGGGGTGAGGCTCACCGGCTCCCCGTCCACCGTCACATCCTTGCTGCCGTCGTCCAGGCTGAGGCCCCCTATGTTCAGGGTACTCTCCCCGGAGCTGCTGCCCCCCAGGCGCATGTAGCGGCGCAGCTGGCTGCGCACTCTGGCCAGGACCTCCAGGGGATTGAAGGGCTTGGTTATATAGTCGTCGGCCCCGATGTTGAGGCCCAGCACCTTGTCGGTATCCTCACTCTTGGCAGTCAGCAATATCACCGGCACATTGCTGTATTCCCGCAGCTTTGAAACTGTGCTTATGCCGTCCATCTTGGGCATCATTATATCCAACAGTATCAGGTGTACCTGCTCCCTGTCCAGGATGTCCAGGGCCTCCTGTCCGTTATAGGCCTCCAATACCCGGTAGCCCTCCGGCTCCAGGTATATCTTCAAAGCCGAAACAATATCCTTTTCATCGTCGCACACAAGTATGTTGTACATTTTTCCACCTCGTTCAGTCCTGGGGGCGGACCCGGCGCCGGGTCTTCCCCTTCCGTTGGTCTTATTCTACGTCAAAAATGATTAAAAACCAATGGGGCAATGATTTAAGATTTGTTTAAGGTCCCGTCGCCCTGCCCGGTCCAAAGTCCTCCGGCTTTGGGCCGGAAAGGAAGAAAGCGTTTGAATCCTCATCGCCTTGCGCTTTTGCGCAGGCTGTGACATTCAAACGCTTTCTGACGTTACTCGTCCAGCTTCAGCACTGCCAGGAAGGCCTCGGTGGGTATCTGCACCGTGCCCAGCTGGCGCATCTTCTTTTTGCCCTCCTTCTGCTTTTCCAGCAGCTTCTTCTTTCTGGTGATGTCGCCGCCGTAGCACTTGGCCAGCACATCTTTCCTCAGGGCCTTCACCGTCTCCCGGGCGATTATCTTGCCCCCGATTGCCGCCTGGATGGGCACCTCGAAAAGCTGGCGGGGGATGTTCTCCTTCAGCTTTTCACAGAGCTTCCGGGCCCGGCCGTAGGCCTTGTCCCGGTGGGCGATGAAGCTGAGGGCGTCCACCTGGTCCCCGTTTATCAGCAAGTCCACTTTCACCAGGTCGCTGGTCTTGTATTCGCTCAGCTCATAGTCCAGGGAGGCATAGCCCTTGGTGCGGGCTTTCAGGGTATCGAAAAAGTCATAGATTATCTCGTTGAGGGGCATCTCATAGTGCATCTCCACCAGCCGGGTGTCCAGATACTGCATACCCTTATACTCTCCCCGTCGGTCCTGGCACAAGGGCATGATGTTGCCCACATAGTCGTTGGGGGTGATTATGCTCACCTTCACATAGGGCTCATAGGCCTCGGCTATGGAGGGCACATCCGGGTAATTGTGGGGATTATCCACCATGACGGTGCTGCCGTCGGTCTTGACAACCTTGTATATTACAGAGGGGAGGGTGGTCACCAGCTCCAGGTCGAACTCCCGCTCCAGCCTCTCCTGGATTATCTCCATGTGGAGCATGCCCAGAAAGCCGCAGCGGAAGCCGAAGCCCAGGGCCACGGAGCTCTCCGGCTCATAGGACAGGGAGGCGTCGTTCAGCTTCAGCTTATCCAGAGCGTCCCGGAGATCCGGGTATTTGGAGCCGTCCTCGGTGTAGATGCCGCAGTAGACCATTGGCCGGGCGGGCCGGTAGCCGGGCAGAGCTTCCGCCGCCGGGCGCTCCGCCAGGGTGACGGTGTCCCCCACCTGGGTGTCGGCCACGTTCTTTATGCTGGCGGTAAAGTAGCCCACGTCCCCGGCAGAGAGCTCGTCGCAGGGCTCCAGCCCCATTGGCCGCAGGTAGCCCAGCTCCACTACCTTGTACTTGGCTCCGGTGCCCATGAGCTTTATTTCCATGTCCTGACGCAGCTGCCCATCCATAACACGCATAAAGACGATGACGCCCCGGTAGTTATCGTACTGACTGTCAAATATAAGAGCTTTCAGGGGCGCCGCCGGGTCCCCTTTGGGAGCGGGCACATTGGCAACGATGTCTTCCAGCACGGCGTCGATGTTTATTCCGGCCTTGGCGCTTATCTCCGGGGCATCCATGGCAGGAATGCCGATTATCTCCTCTATCTCCTCTTTAACCCGCTTGGGGTCGGCCGCAGGCAGATCTATCTTGTTCACCACCGGCAGTATCTCCAGATCGTTATCCAAAGCCAGGTAGGTGTTGGACAGGGTCTGGGCCTCCACACCCTGGGAGGCATCCACCACCAGAACGGCCCCCTCGCAGGCAGCCAGGGAGCGGCTGACCTCGTAGTTGAAGTCTACATGGCCCGGAGTGTCTATGAGGTTCAGGGTGTATTTTTCCCCATCGGCGGCGGTGTAGTTGAGACCCACGGCTCTGGCCTTGATGGTTATGCCCCTCTCCTTTTCCAGCTCCATGTTATCCAGTATCTGGTCCTCCATGACCCTCTGCTCCACTGCGCCGCACTTTTCAATGAGCCGGTCGGACAGGGTGGACTTGCCGTGGTCTATGTGGGCAATTATTGAAAAATTCCGTATATGCTTCTGGTCGGTCATTCTTGGACTCCTTTTCCGGTGAATTCATCCAGGGCCTGCCGGGCCTTGTTCATCAGGGTATTCATCTCACCCAGAAAGGCTCTGGCCGCCTCGGCGGTGCTTTGGGGGGCATTGGGCAGCTCGCTGCGGCACAGCAGGTAGTCCGCGCTTACTCCATAGTAATCGCAGGCCTTGCACACAAAGGCCAGCCCGGGTTCTCTTGCTCCGTTTTCATAGTGGCTCAGCAGGGCCTGGCTTATGTGCAGGTCTGCCGCGGCTTTGCGCTGGCTGATATTCTTCTCCCGTCGCAGTGCCGACAGCGTCTCAGGAAAACTTCTCTCCATCATTTCTCCATCCTGACAGTATTCATAATATTACAGTCAGTATATTATACTGATGAAATACCCCTTTGTAAATAGAAATGAGCGCAAAATTCTTGAAAAAGACGGGAAAGCGTGGTACATTAATTGGTGGTAAAACAACAACTATTCGGAGGTATTTTAACATGTTTGAAAATCTCGTAGAAATACTCAAGGCCAATCCCAGGAAAATAGTCTACACTGAGGGTACCGACGCCCGTATCCTGGAGTCCGCTGCTCGTCTGAAGAAAGGCGGCTTCCTCACTCCCATTCTGGTGGGCAACGTGGAGGACGTTAAGGCCGCTGCCGCCAAGGGCGGCTTCGATATCGAGGGTCTGGAGATCATTGACCCCGCCACCTATCCCGAGATGGACAAGATGGTGGACACCATGGTGGAGCTGCGCAAGGGCAAGATGAGCGCCGAGGACTGCCGGGCAGCTCTCTCCAAGAGCAACTATTTCGGCACCATGCTGGTGAAGATGGGCCTGGCCGACGCTCTGCTGGGCGGCGCCACTTACTCCACCGCCGATACCGTCCGCCCCGCTCTCCAGCTGGTAAAGACCAAGAAGGGCGCAAACCTGGTGAGCTCCTGCTTCATTATGGTCCGTGGCGACGAGATGCTGGCCATGGGCGACTGCGCCATCAATATCTCCTATGAGGACAAGCTGGACAAGGAGGGGAATGTCACCCTCTCCGCCGCCGCTCAGCTGGCTGAGGTAGCTGTGGAGACCGCCAAGACCGCCAAGGTCTTCGGCATCGACCCCAAGGTAGCCATGCTGTCCTACTCCACCAAGGGCTCCGGCAAGGGCCCCAACGTGGACCTGGTGCGCAATGCCACCGCTATCGCCAAGGAGATGGCCCCCGACGTGGCTATCGACGGCGAGATGCAGTTTGACGCAGCCGTCTCCCCCGTTGTGGGTCAGCTGAAGTTCCCCGGCAGCAAGGTGGCAGGCTACGCCAACACCTTCATCTTCCCGGAGATTCAGTCCGGCAACATCGGCTACAAGATAGCCCAGCGTCTGGGCGGCTTTGCCGCTTACGGCCCCATCCTTCAGGGCCTCAACGCCCCCATCAACGACCTGTCCCGTGGCTGCGACGCCGAGGAAGTCTATCAGATGTCCATCATCACCGCCGCTCTGGCATAAGAAATTTTTCAGCAGGTAAAAAGGGCCGGGCACGAAGCCCGGCCCTTTTTACCTGAAATTATCAAGGAGGCCGCCTATGCTCTGCCGCAAAAAGCAGGAGGAATATATGGCCCAGGCTCTGGAGCTGGCCCGGGAGGCCGCCGCTCATGGGGAGGTGCCGGTGGGCTGCGTCATCGCAGACGCCCAGGGTCTGGTGATAGGCCGGGGCCGTAACCGGCGCATGGAGCTTTCCGACGCCACCGCTCACGCGGAGATGGAGGCAATCCGTCAGGCCTGCACCGCTCTGGGGGACTGGCGACTCAATGGCTGCACCATGTTCGTTACTCTGGAGCCCTGCCCCATGTGCGCCGGTGCCATAATAAATTCCCGCATTCCCACGGTGGTCTATGGGGCCCGGGAACCTCTCAGCGGCTCCTGCGGCAGTGTTATAGACCTGTTCTGGGAGAGCTACGGCCACCGGCCTGAGGTCTATGCCGGTGTAATGGAAAATGACTGCGCCGCTGTGCTCCGGGAGTTTTTTAAAGGTAAACGGAGCTGAAGGCCCGCCCTTATATCTCCCCCGTATCAAACACAAAAAAGCCTCGCAGAGTTTTTTCGCCAAAGCGAAAAAATAATTTAAATCGTTTTCCGCGGCGGCGTGTACGTCGTGGAAAACACTTCTCATGCTAATACCGAATCAAAGCTCAGCGCAAGCGGGTTTGATTCGGGAAGGAGCTGCAACGGAATGCATGAGAAGTGGCGGCTGCCCTTGTGGGCTGCCGCCGCTGCGAAGGATATGGAGTTTGCAGCGACGCAGTGGAGTGCAAACCCTTTTGTCAAAGAAGGCCGGGCCTTCTTTGACAAGCTAAGAAAAAGTCCGAAGGCCGCAGCCTTCGGATTTTCCTCTTTTATTCCTTTATTCTTTTATGCTGCCGTCGGGGTTGAAGAGAGGCAGGGGTGCCAGGGTTATGATGTCGTCCCGGTCTTGAGCGTCGCCCTCGGCCAGAACGGCCATCTTTCCGGCAATGATGCCGCCGGCCTTATCTACCAGCTCCTCCATGGCCTGAAGGGACTCGCCGGTGGATATAACGTCATCCACTATCAGCATACGCTTGCCCCGGATGAAGTCGGCATCGGCCTTGTCCAGCACCAGCTTCTGCACCTGAGCAGTGGTAATGGATTTGACCTGCACCTCGAACACATCGGACATGTAGGCCTTGGCGCTCTTACGGGCCAGGAAGTATCTGTCCGCCGCACTCTGGCGGGCCATTTCATAGAGCAGAGGGATAGCCTTGGCTTCTGGGGCAATGATGTAGTCGTACTCCGGGGCCCGCTTCAGAAGCTCCGAGGCACAGTGTACCGTCAGCTCCACATCGCCGAACATTACGAAGGCGCCTATGTAAAGATCGTCAGCGACCTTGCACAGGGGCAGCTCCCGTTTTAAGCCGGCAATGTCCATCTCGTATGTCATTTGTCTTGTTCCTCCTGAGAGTATTTCTCTCCTCATTTATATTACCATTACATTTTATAGTAAAACCAAGAAAAATCAAGAGGTATTTATGATTTAGCAATATCTTTATATCGGCTCCCCGGATAAAACAAAGAACCCCGCAGCAAGCTGCGGGGCCCTTCGTTTGGGAGAAAAGAGAGGATTTATAGGAGTAGAAAAGTAGCAAATCAAGTGGGGGAACAAATCCCCGACGCCTCTGTTCAGCCGGCAGGCAGCACCTTTGCCGGGCTGTCGTAGGTGGAATCCGGAGTGAGCTCATCGAAAGTGATGCTTACGCTCAGCTCCTCTCCCGCCCGGTAAACCTGAACTTCGGTGGTATCTCCGGCGGAGAAGTCCTTAACAGCGCGGCTGAGGTCGTCATAGCAGCTCACGTCCATGTCTCCCAGCCGGGTGATGATATCCCCGGAGCGGAGTCCGGCCTTTTCGGCGCTGCTGCCCGGGTCTACGGAATATACGTAGGCTCCAAGGGGCAAGTTGTAATACTGGCTGTACATGGCGTTGTAGCGCTCATCCAACTTTACGCCCATATAGGCTTTGCCGGTGACATATCCCGTGGTTATCAGGTCCTGGGCAATGGGCGCGACATCGTTGATGGGAATAGCAAAACCAATGCCTTCAACACCGTCGTCACTGTATTTCGCGGTCACCACGCCTATCACTTCGCCCCGGGTGTTATACACCGGGCCTCCGGAATTGCCGGAGTTGACGGCGGCGTCAATTTGGAACATATTTATGGAATCGGCCGACTCATCAGTCTTGATGGCCCGGTCGAGAGCGCTTACATGGCCGGTGCTCATGGAGAACTCCAGTTCCCCAAGAGGATTGCCCACGGCATATACCGTGTCTCCCACGGTAAGGCTGTCACTGTCGCCCAGCTCAGCGGAAGAGAGGTTTGCCGCATCTATCTTCAGCACGGCAATATCGTTGCTCTCCTCCACACCTACGATATCCGCCCCATAGCGGGTACCGTCATGGAGGATGACCGTCAGATCCTGGCCTCCGGTGTAGGCATACTCAATAACATGGTAGTTAGTGACTATATATCCGTTTTCAGAAACGATGAAACCGGTGCCGGTGACGGCGGAGGAACTGGTCATGCCGAAGAAGTTGGTGTAGGCCACCTCGGTGGTAATGCCCACCACCTGGCGGCAGGCCCTGTCATAAATGGTGGAAGCCGGTATGGTGCCGGCATCGCCTGCTGCGGTGGCCGATGCAAGGGTGCCGTTTTCCTTTGCAAGCGTGGCTTGCTCCTTCAGTTCGGTCATGCCCTGCTGGAGGGCGTCCACCCTTTCCGTGAGCCGGGAAGCCACATAGCTTCCGCCTCCCAATCCGCCCAGGACGGCGCAGACCAAGCACAGGCACAAGGTCCTGGCAAAGCTTCCTGCCCTGCTCTTTTCCCGGCGGGGCTTGGGCTCTCTGGGCTCTTTCTGGGGTTTTTCAGGTGGGGTATAGTACCTGGGCGGGACAGTGCTGTCCTCCTCCCGCACATAGTGGGCATCGGAATATATCTTCTGCGTATATCCGTTTTTGTAGTGATACTCTCCCTTGACCCTGTCGGTCTGGCTTTCGCCCGGCCTGTAGGATTCGTCGGAATTTATCACATCATTTTTGCCCGGCACATACATCCATTATGACCTCACTGATCTTTCTTGATACAGTACTCTTGCTTACGGGCTATAATATAACCCGTATTTATGACGCTGTAATGAACAAAAAGGCAAAATTTTATAAACACACTGTTTAATCGCCGTAATAAAAATGACATATCTGCCTTCCTGTTATTTCCCGGCAGGATATGACAAACTTCTGCGACCTCCTTGAGTATACTTGCCTCATAGTCCAATGGTATGAAGTCAAGTAGGTGATGCAAGAAAATTTCAAATGGGAATGAGTAAAAAGGACCATGTAGGCA
>CALWYF010000064.1 GCA_944385705.1 uncultured Oscillospiraceae bacterium
AAGGTGGTCTTGGGCTGCCGGGACTTCAATAAGCCGGGCATTCCTCCCAGAAGCGTGGCGGGGAACAAGACCACCTCCAGGCTCTTCCGTATTTGCTATGGCATTAAGCTGTCGGATACCCAGACAGGGCTGAGAGCCATACCCAGGGAATTTCTGGAGCGCTTCTGCCAAATAGAAGGGGAGCGCTTCGAGTATGAGACTAATATGCTGCTGCAGATGAAGCGCATGAAAATTGGCTTTGCCGAGCAGCCAATAGAGACGGTCTACGACCCGGAGGATTACGGCTCCCACTATAATGCTTTTAAGGACTCCTGGCGCATTTTCAAGATAATGTTCAAGTTCCTGATGAGCTCCTTTGGTTCTCTGCTGGTAGACATGGGCCTGTTTTATCTGGTGCTGAAGCTCTTTGCGCCTAGACTGGGCAGTTATGCCGAGCTGGTAGCCACTGTCGCCGCCAGAGCCTGTTCCTCCTTTATGAACTTCAACGCAAACAACACCGTTGTCTTTCATAACGGCGGCAGCTATAGGAAGTCTCTGCTGAAGTATTACTGCCTGTGCATTCCCCAGATGCTGGTGTCCGCCGGCCTGGTGACTCTGATAAACGGGCTTCTTGGCAATACTGCTCCCTTTATCGCTACACTGATAAAGCTGGTTGTGGATACGGTGCTGTTTTTCATCAGCTATACCATCCAGCGGGAATGGGTTTTTGCGGAAAAGAAATAAGTACAAATTACATATACAATTAAAGGCTGCGGATGAATTTCCGCAGCCTTCTTTGTATAATTTTTTGCCTTTAAAAATCAGGCCTTTTTCCTTTCCACGGCCAGAAGGGTTATCACCGTACCGGCCAGAGCAATAATGGTGCCTATAACAAGTGTGGTCCTAACGGAGAGCAGGTCGTACATGGGACCGCCTATAAGACTTGCAAACACGGCCCCCAGGGTCATCATGCCGTTGGCAATAGCCTGACCCTTGGCGGAGTCTTTGGGGTCCACAACCAGGTTCACATACTGGACCATAGCTGGTATCATAAGGGCAAAGGACAGGGCCTGGAACAGATTAGCGGCATAGAGGCCCTGAACGCTGCCCGCCAGTGCCAGAGCGGCACTTTTGGCAGCAAAGGCCAGGGAGGCCAGGCCCATTACACTGGAGCAGCGGAAGCGCCTTGTAAGCCGGACATACATGAGCATGACAGGAATTTCCATCATGGCCTTGAAAGCGCTGATACCCCCAAGGTCTCCGGTGTCTCCTCCAACGGAGCGAGCAATATTAATGAGAAAGTAATCGGAGAGGTTATAGGAGAAAAAGGTGAGGGCAAGACCCAGCATAAGTAGGCTGAATCTGGCGTTGCTTAAAACGAATTTGCCGAGACTAAGGCCCTGGGGCTTTTCTCTTTCAACGGCTTCCTGAGTAAGCAGGGGGCTGCCCAGTTTTACCCGGCATATGTACAGCAGCGGCAGTGCCTGGCACAGCAGGCATAAAAGTCCGGCGAAGGGGAGCATCTCCGCCCCCAGGCGCAGGGTTAACTGGCCAAGAATAAGGGCCATCAGCGCATAACAAAGTGAGCCTATCCCACGGGCCGGGCTGTAGCTCACGGTCGCACCCCAGCGGGAAAGCTGAAAGCAGAGCTCCGTGTTCAGAGGATTTATGGCCACCACTACGGCCATGAAAATGCCGTACAGCAGTGAGACCAGAATCGACTTCCCCGGAATGAGGATGAACATCACAAGCAGCAGCCCCTGGACACCAAGCAGCACCCAGAGACAGTGGAAGATGCCCACCCGTTTTGAGCGGTCAATAATAGATGCCAGACTGGGGGAGAGTACAAAACCGGCAATGTTCCCCAGAGCCAGGATAAGGCCCAGCTGAGAATTGGTGTAGCCCCGGCTCTGCAAATAAAAGGCGGCATAGTTGCTGGCTACACAGATGCTCATCCAGTAGCTGCCCTGAATAATGTAGTAGGCCAGACTTGTCCTGTGGTTTTTATTGTTCATAATATTACCCTTTCCAGTAAGGAAAGTATAGCATTCCCATCAAAGTTTGTAAATTGGAAAAGAAAATAAGAGGCAAGAAAAATGCTCCCCGCTGCTGTTTACTGCTGTAGGGGAGCGTTTTTATTTAAGTTTAAGCAGGAAGCGGCATTCAGGAGACTCAACCCTGAAGCTCCAGGAATTTTGGCAGCACGGAAAATTCAAAGTTCTCTCTGGGGATAATGCACTCTCCGTCCAGAGACCACTCCAGCCCGGGCTCATTGGATATGGAGAGCCTGCTGGCCTGGAAGAACTCTATCATGGGGCAGCTGTAATCCTGGTTTTTAAGGCCACGAATGGCAATGTCAAGATCGCTGATGGATCTGGGTACTTTGATAAGGATGACTTCAAAGATCCCGTCACATGGGTCTACTATCCTTTTGGGCAGATCTATGGTGCCTGCAATGTTAGTGGAGTTGCATATGGCGCCGAAGATATAATCATCTTCATAGATCTTGCCGCTGGCGTTGATGCGCAGATGAACGGGGCGGATTTTATAGGCGTCTTTTATGCCGTCCAGAATGTAGGCAGTGTGACCCAGCATGTTTTTCAAGTTCTGGTCGGTGGTATAGGACAGCCAGGAGAAAGCGCCGAAGGCGGCCACATAGCTGAAGTAGGCGTGGTCAAAGAGGCCGATGTCAAAGCGTCTGAGCCGCCCCTCGGCCACGTTGTCCGCAGCCTTGGTAATGTCGGTAGCCAGGCCGTGGAACACGGCAAAGTCGTTGGTACTGCCGCAGGGAATGTAGCCTATGGGTACCTGAATATTTTCCCTGGCTATGCCGGTGAGAGTTTCGTTGAGAGTGCCGTCGCCTCCTGTGCAGCAGACCAGATCATAGTCCCGGCTCAGAGCGGCGGACAGCTCAACGGCCTCACCACGACGTGAGGTGACGCAGCAGGTGACAAGATATCCGCTGTCCATAAGACGGCGGATAATATAGGGGATATGTTTTAAAACCTGTTTTTTACCGGAAACGGGATTTATTATCAACAGAACTCTCTTGTTGAAAGGAGAGCCGAGTTCGGAATTGGACATGTTTCTTCACCTTAAATACTAAGATAGTAAGCTCAGATACCGGCCAGGTGCAGCAGAAAATAGGCGGAGGGTATGGAGAAAAGCAAGCTGTCTGCTCTGTCGAACATTCCGCCATGGCCGGGAATGAGATTTGAAAAGTCCTTTATGCCGATCATACGCTTCATAAGGGACTCAGCCAGATCGCCTATCTGTCCCATGGTGGAGGCTGCAAGGGCCGTAAGCACACAGAGCCACAGGGGCATGGGATAAGAGGAGCGGAAGATAAAGTACACCAGGACACCGGCAAGCAGGGAAAAGAGGGCTCCGCAGATGCAGCCCTCCACAGTTTTGTTGGGACTGACGGAGGGAGCCACCTTGTGCTTACCGAAAAGCATACCGCCGAAGAGGGCAAAACTGTCACAAACCCAGGTGGCAACGCAGGCCAGAACCAGAGTCTGGAGCCAGATATCACTGACGCTGATGCTCATTATAAGAGCAAAGAGAAGGCAGGGATAGCAGAGTCCGGCCAAGGTGAAAAGGGCGCCCTTCCCTCCGACTTTTTTGTGGATGACCCCTGAAAACAGAGCCAGATAAAGGCAGAAAACGAAGACTCCAACATAGACCAGGATATCGGCCTTTAAGAAGAGGCACAGGGCGTGGAGAACAAGAAAGCAGAACATCACCCAGAGAGTGCAGGCCGCATCCAGCTTTTCCACGTTTTTGCTGTACTCATAGGCGCAAAGCCCTCCTGCAAGGGCAAAAAATATAATGCGGCTAACAGGGGAGAGCAGCACGCAGGTGAAGGCTATCGCCAGCATGATCACGGCGGAAATGACTCTCTTCTTCAAACCTTATCCCTCTTTCTCTGTGGAAGAAAATTTCTTAACTTTTCTTAAAATACCATAAAAAGACTGTAAACTCAATAGAGGCAAAAATCTCTTTTCATATTCTTAACATATAAGCGGAATTAGACCCGGATACCTGGGGCATCCGGGTTTGGTATGCCGTATCAAAGGCCCAGGGGACGAGGACCTTAGGCCGGTTCATAGGACTTGCTGCGCTCTATGCCCTGGGCGTCGTATTCTATATCCTCCATGAGGCTGGGGTCCACCCGGCTGCGCTTTTTCACAACCATGCCCTGACCCTGGAGATTAAAGACCCATATCTTGTTTTGAGGAAAATCCGGGTCCGGCTTTCTGAACACTCCGGTCTCATTGAGACGGCAGAACTTCTCCCGCCCTTCCGGAGTATCCAACAGGTCGCCTGGGCCGCTGTAGTACAGCTCGTCCTTCACGGCCTCTTTTTTAAACTGTTCCCAGTCCTTGTCCTCAACCTTCATAACGTCGTTGGGTTCTAACATAGCTCTCTCCCATCCGCCCTGAGGGCTTAATATTATGTAAACTATGCGGCCTTGGAACCGCTTTAATTTTCACTTAGTCTGCACAAATTTTCATGGCGGAGCCGGCGGGAGAATGCTTCACAAGCTGCACCTGCTCCCGCTCCGGCAAGCCAAGACCTGAGACACAGGATATAACGGCAAGCCTTACCCCTTGCTGTGCTTTCTGCACTAACAAATATATTGCTAGGATACCATATCTAGGACAATTTTACAAGGGGAGGAGTTTACATAATATTACGACAATGGTAAAAAACGGGCTGCACTGGGCAGCCCGCAGAAGCTTATTCGTTTATAAAAAGGATGCCCAGGGTCTTGGGGCCGCAGTGAGAGGAGATGGTGCAGCCGGCGGTGGCGTAGTGGATCTCCTGCACGGGAATGAGTTCCTTCACCAGCTGGGAGAGCTGCTGGATGATCTCCGGATCTATCTCGCCGGAGTTGGTGATAAAGACGTGACCCGGGCGGACTTTCTTGCCGGCCAGGCGCTCCTTTATGTACTGCTTGTACACGTTCTCAATGGAGCCGCGGTATTTCTTGTACACGCCCAGCTTCCCGTCCTTCATCTCCAGAGCGGGCTTGAGCTTGAGGAGGTTTGCTCCCAGGGAGGTGACGGCGGAGCACCGGCCGCCCTTCCACATAAACTCCAGGGTGTCCAGCACAAAGCTGGTATCAACCTTGGAAGTGAGCTGGCTAAGATGTTCAGCTATCTCCTGAGCTCCCATACCCTTGTCCCGGCATTCGGCGCCTTCAATGGCCAGCAGGGCAAGGCCTGAGGAGAGCATACGGGAATCCACGGGAAAAACGTCTCCAAGATCCTCTGCTGCCAGGCAGGCGTTGGATAAGGAGCAGGACAGCTCAGAGCTGATATCCAGATGGACCACTTGGTATCCCGCCTTGGTAAATTGGGAGAAAAAGTCTATAAACTGCTGATAGCTTACAGCGGCAGTCTTGGGTAAGGTACCGTCCTCCCGATAGCGGCGATACATGGACTCCGGTGTAAAGCCCTCTCCGTCAAAGAAAGTCTCGTCTCCAAGCTGGATAGTCAGGGGAATGATCTTGATATCGAAACGCTCCAGCAGCTCTGGAGATAAGTCACAGGTACTGTCGGCAGTAATAACTACAGGTTTAGTCAAATAATTCATCTCCCAAAAAAATATATCATATTCTACCATAAAAGTCCTGTATTTGCAACGGGGAAAAGCATGGCAAAAAAACTCCCCGGATACCGGGGAGTTTAAGATATCATTTCTTTTTAAGTTTTGGCAGAACCGGCAGAGTATCATGGGAGCAGCCCAGGACCATGCCGGCGATTATAAAGAAGCTGAGCTCCCTCATATCCGTGGGGGCCCGTCTGTCTCCGCAGGCGGTGAAAATGACAACTTCAAACATGCCGTAAAGGAGTATGCCTGCCAGGGGAATGGTCAGGGTTTTCTCCGCCAGGCTAATGCGGCTGTCCTTGGTGAAAAACAGATGCAGCATGCGGATAAGCAGAAGCAGACAGAAGGCGGCCACCAGAAGAAATCCCGGCAGCCCGGTGAGCATGAACACCTCCAGCACAAAATTGTGCATGTGTGTAAAGGGGATGGGGAAATCCACAAAGGTGTTTGGCACGTTCATCAGCTTGTCGGCAAAGCTGCCTATGAATATGCGCTTAGGGTCGGTCTTCAGGCTTGGAATAAAGGAGGCGTATATCTGGCGCCGCTCAGAGAGATTGGAGAGATCCTCTTTAAGATCCCTGTCGTCGGTTAGGTCCACACCGGAAACATCCTCTTCTCCGGTGTCCTCTACTTCTGTTTCAGAGATTAGTATGCCGGATACATCGCTCATCAGGGAGCACACCAGGTCAAAGCTCTTGAAGCTGAGGGGAATGAGCAGGGCGGCGCACAGCAGCACCGAGAGGCATTTGTGCCACAGTTTTTTCAATGGCAGATATTTGAAGGCCAGGAGTATTGCCAGCATAGCCACGCTTCCTGAAGTGATTATTTTTACAGTCCGGGAGAAACACATCCCTATGGCCACATAGAACAGCACACCGGCTGTCACTATAGGTATGCGCCACAGCTTCTTTTTGCAGGCAAAGAACTGATATACCATCAGACACAGGGCGATATAAAACCAGAGGGAAGAGATGGTGCGGTTGGTGTTGAAGACATTTATGTAGTGAATGTGCCAAGGCTCATCAAGACCGAAGAGTACTCCCTCCGGCGGCAGGTACATGTAGGTGTCCAGCAGGTTCAGCACTATGGCCAGAAGCCCGGAGAGGAAGTAGAAAAGCCCGACTGCAAGGCAGAACCAGTTCATGAAAAGGCGGCGCTGCCGGGCATTCAGTACCAGACCCGTAGCCAGCACTGCCGCACAGAGAAACTTGGTGAGCACCAAGTCGCTCTCCCGCACCATGTACATGTCTGAATTGAGTATGCGGCTTATAAGCAGCCACAGGGCATAAAGCCAAACCAGCTTCACTTCTGCCGTAAAGCTGAAGCGCTTGATGTAGAGCGCCAGGGCAATGACGGAAACCACCAGAGTCTTGCCGTAAAAGGTATAGAGATCGGCCCAGCGCTCGGGGGCAACAGGGCAGACCATGAAAAAGCAAAATACCAGCAGAACGAGAAACGCATGGCGGCTGGGCCAGCGCTCCTCAGCCGAAAGAAGGGAAGGTTTATCCATAGTCGTCAGCCTCCTATTTGTGATATCTGGAGCCCTCATTTATCTTAAAGGAGCGGTAGAGCTGTTCGGAAAGCATGACTCGGGCCAGATGGTGGGGGAAGGTCATGGGCGACATGCTCAGCTTAAGGTCGGCCCTGGCTTTCACTTTAGGGGAAAGACCGTAGGAGCCTCCGATAATAAAGCACATTCTTGGCCTGCCGGAGCCCTCCACCTTGGCGACCAGTTCCGCCAAAGCCTCGCTGGACAGCTCCCTTCCCTCTATACAAAGGGCGATCACATAGCTGTCGGATGGGATGGCGGTCAGAATGTCCTCCGCCTCCCGGTCCAGGGCCTTTTCCAGCTCCTTTTGAGAGGGTGAGTCACCCAGCTTCTGCTCCGTGGGTTCCACCAGCTGGAGCTTGCAGTAGGGCTGCAGGCGCTTAAGATACTCGTTAAAAGCTTCTATGTAGAATTTTTCCCGCATACGGCCCACACATATGAGCTTTACCGACAGCATGGCGCCGCCTCCCTTACTGCAAGACTCAGTCCACCCAGCGGGGGAGCGCAGTGCAGCTCCACAGGCAGCCCGCCCAGCTGACTGCGCACGGCAGAGAGGGCCAGGTCCGGCCGGTTGTTTTCACGGCTCAGGTGCCCAAGAATTATCTGCCTTGTGCCGTGCTCACAGAGATAGTGGGCCAGCTTTGCGCAGCTCTCGTTGGACAGGTGGCCGCGGCTGGACAGTATGCGCCGCTTCAGGTATATGGGATAGCTCCCGTCGGAGAGCAGCTCAAGGTCGTGGTTTGCCTCTATGAGCACAGTGTCTGCCCCGGTGAGAGCCTCCAGCACCTCCTCCGTCACATGCCCCATGTCCGTAGCCATGGCAAAGGAGCCGCCGCCCTCTACCCGATATCCTACGCTTTCGTCGGTGTCGTGGGGAGTGTGGAAGGCCCGGATCAGAAAGCTGCCCAGACCGAAGGGCTGGCCAACGGAGATGATGCGCAGGCAGGGCTCAATGTCCGGAAGCATGCCTCTCAGCCGGTTTGCAATGGTGTGGGGGGCGTATACAGGGAGCTCATAGTGCTTTATCAGCATTTTCAGCCCCGAAATGTGATCGGAGTGCTCATGGGTGATGAGCACTCCGGAAATGTCGTTAAGCTCCAGACCCGCAGCTCTGAGGGCGGTCTCTGTTCTACGCATGGAAATGCCGGCATCAATAAGAATGTGGCTGCTGCCGCTGCTGAGACACAGACAATTACCGCTGGAACCGCTGGCAAATATATTCAGCTTCATCAGCAGACACACACTATCTTGCCGGAGGAGCCGGATTCGTCAGGCTCGTCCACACATTCTATGTCCGCACCGAGAGCTTTCAGCTTGCCTACGAAGTTCTCGTAGCCCCGTTCAATGTAGTGAACATCCTCTACCACGGTGGTGCCGGTGGCACACATACCGGCGATGACCATAGCGGCTCCGGCTCTGAGATCGCAGGCGTGGACGGGAGCGCCGGTAAGACGTTTGCCCCCTTCGATGACGGCCACCCGGCCGTCCACCTGTATCTCGGCGCCCATTTTTCTCAGCTCGTTGGTGTATTTGAAGCGGTTATCGTATACTCCTTCGGTGATGACGGAGGTGCCGTTGGCAAGGCACATGAGAGCGCCCATAGGCGGCTGCATATCTGTGGGGAAGCCAGGATAGGGCAGGGTCTTGATGTTGACCTTCCTGAGGGAGCTGGCGCCCTTGACAAGGACAGAGTCCTCATATTCCTGAACAATGGTGCCGGTTTCCCGAAGCTTTGCGCTGATGCACTCCAGGTGCCGGGGTATGACGTTCTTTATGAGCACTTCCCCGCCGGTGGCGGCAGCGGCCACCATATAGGTGCCGGCCTCGATCTGGTCAGGGATAATGGCGTAGCTTCCGCCGTGGAGCTTATCCACGCCGTTGACCTTCACCGTGTCGGTGCCTGCGCCCCGGACGTCGGCGCCCATGGAGTTGAGGAAGTTGGCCAGGTCCACGATGTGGGGTTCCCTGGCGGCGTTTTCAATAACGGTGCGGCCCTGGGCCAGGGCGGCGGCCAGAATGATATTCATTGTAGCACCCACGGAGACCTTGTCCAGATATATACGTGCTCCATGGAGTTTTCCGTCTCTGGCGTCGGCGTAGACGAATCCATTCTTCACGTCTACGTCTGCGCCAAGGGCGGTCATGCCCTTTATGTGCTGGTCTATGGGGCGGACCCCGAAATTGCAGCCGCCGGGCATGGTGGTTTTTGCGCTGCCGAAGCGGCCCAGCATTGCACCTATAAGATAATAAGAGGCCCTGATCTTACGCATGAGATCGTAGGGGGCGTCCTGATACCTCACCTTTGTGCAGTCAATTTCAATAGTGGATTTATTCAGGAAGCGGACCTTTGCGCCCAGCTCCGTGAGTATGGTCAGCAGCATGTCGGTGTCGCTGATTTGGGGGATATTCTCTATGTGGCATACTCCGTCCACCATGAGGGCGGCGGGTATTATGGCCACTGCGGCATTTTTGGCTCCGCTTATCTCTACTTCACCGTGGAGCGCCTTACCGCCGTTGATAATATATTTTTCCAAAATTTGCACCTTCCAATACAGTCGGATGCCGGTCCAAAACCCTGTAGAATACAGGGACAGCAGGACCCACCGACTTCAGATTTTAACACATATATAGCCCATTGGCAACAGTTTTATTCCAAACCTCGCTGTTTCAGCAGCTTTTCAGCCTTCAAAATGGCTATAATAGTTTTAGCGTCTTCAATCTGGTTGGCCATGACCATGTCCATCAGTTGGCTCATACTGTATTTTTCCACATTGAGGAACTCCCCTTCGTCCAGGTGGGAGCGGCCGGGATGGAGCCCCAGGGCCAGATACACGTGGAGCTTCTCGCTGGAGAAGCCGGGGGAGGTGTAGAACATGCCCATATAAACAAGTTCATCGGCGGTAAAGCCGGTCTCTTCGCTGAGCTCACGGACAGCGCAGTCGTAATGGTCCTCGCCGTATTCCAGCTTGCCTGCGGGAATCTCCAGCATCATATGGCCTGCGGGGTATCTGAACTGCCTGACCATGTAGCAAAATCCCTTGTCGTCTACCGGGAGGATGGACACGCCTCCGGGATGTTCAACCACCTCCCGCTTTGCAAGGCTGCCGTCGTTGAGCCGTACCTGGTCCAGGTGCACATCCACAATTATGCCGTGGTACTTATCGGCCCTGTCCAGGCGCTCTTCAAAATACTCCATGGTGATGCCCCCCTTGAATATCAATAATCAGACTGATTTACATAACTTGCATATGAAGTATATCACAGGCGGTGGGAGATTGCCAGATTTTTTTGCCTTCAAAGGCTAAAAAAAACCATGGGCAAAAATGACGAAAAAAAGCGGTAAAAATTGTAAGGCGGCAGGGAGCGGCGCATCTGCGCAGCTAATTCACAAAAATTACTTTTATTCCCGGCGGAGCTGTGTTATAATCAACAAGCCCTGAACAGGAGAGGAAGTGAGCGCAGTGCCCAAACAGACGGGGAAAAAGGAAATTTGTGCAAACCGCAAGGCTTTTCACGAGTACTTTGTGCTGGAACGCTACGAGGCGGGCATAGAGCTGGCGGGCACTGAGGTCAAGTCCATCCGGGCCGGCCAGGTGAATCTGAAAGATTCCTTCTGCACCGTGAAGGACGGAGAACTCTTTGTCAGAGGCATGCACATAAGCCCCTATGAGCACGGCAATATATTCAATAAAGACCCTGTGCGGCCCCGCCGCCTGCTGATGCACAAGCGGGAGATAATGAAACTGAACAGCCGGATAATGCAGGACGGAGTGGCTCTGGTGCCCCTGTCCCTGTATTTCAAGGACAGCCGGGTGAAGCTGGAGCTGGGCCTGTGCAAGGGCAAGAAGCTCCACGACAAGAGAGACAGCGAGGCCGACCGGCAGTCCAAACGGGATATCGACAGAATAATGAAGGAGAGAAATTACCGATGAGCAATCCAATAGTCACCTTTGAAATGGAGAACGGCGGCGTCATGAAGGCGGAGCTCTACCCCGACGTGGCCCCCAACACTGTAAACAACTTCATCTCCCTGGTCAAGAAGGGCTTTTATGACGGGCTCATTTTCCACCGGGTGATTCCCGGCTTCATGATACAGGGGGGCGACCCCAAGGGCAGCGGCGTAGGCGGTCCCGGCTATTGCATCAAGGGCGAGTTTAGAGCCAACGGCTTTGCAAACGACCTGAAACATGAGCGGGGAGTTTTGTCCATGGCACGGACCATGGCCCCCAATTCTGCCGGCAGCCAGTTCTTTGTGATGCATGAGGATTCTCCCCACCTGGACGGCCAGTACGCCGCCTTCGGCAAGGTCATCGAGGGCATAGAGGTGGTGGATGAGGTGTGCAAGGTACGCACCGATTATAACGACCGGCCCAGGATTCCCCAGGTGATGAAGAAGGTCACTGTGGAGACCTTCGGCGTGGACTATCCCGAACCCGTCACCGAGTGAGGAAATAAATGTAGCCTTTAAGCCTCGAAAGCTCCGCACTGCACCTCAGGGGCAGTGCGGAGCGGGAGAGCCTTAAATATCTCTATATGGGGATGTAAGGGTTTCGACGGGGGTGTGGAGGCAGGAATAGCGGGCGGATGCGCCTACCATCCATAAAATGGGCAGCTTTATAAATTAAAGAACAACGACAAACCTGTTCTTCTCGCTGCTTAATTAGCGAGCGTCCCACCCGGGAGGACCACGGCCCGGGATGGGGCGTCGACCAGTGGTGAACGTGAGCATACAAAGCTTTGAGTATGCCATGTATAATGAAGCTACCGAACCCGGGAGAGTGACGGCTCCCGCCCGGGGGAGGGAATACAAATAACCGTCTGCGCCCGGAGAAGTTCCTGTTAAAGCGCTTTCGGACGGGGGTTCAACTCCCCCCATCTCCACCACGTCGGAGCAAGCTTTATATCGCTTGCTCCGACTTTTTTGTGAAAGGAAAACCACGGGCAATGCCCGTGGTTCAAAAGAGCTTATAGCTATGAGTATGAAAAGATAAACCT
>CALWYF010000065.1 GCA_944385705.1 uncultured Oscillospiraceae bacterium
TATGGTAATGCCGGTATAGATGGAGGCCTCACGGGCTGCCACCGGCATGTCGGAGGTGTTTGCTATAAGCACGGTACGCTTCATCAGAGGCTCGCCGTTGCGGGGGTCTTTAAGTTCCGGGAACTCCATAAGCACGTCGGTCATCTCGTTGCCGCGCTCGCCGCAGCCTATGTAGATGACTATGTCCACGTCGGACCACTTGGCCAGCTGGTGCTGCACCACGGTCTTGCCGGAGCCGAAGGGGCCGGGGACTGCGGCGGTGCCGCCCTTTGCTATGGGGAACATGGTGTCGATTATACGCTGTCCGGAGTTCATGGGACGGTTGGGGACATACTTTTTCTGGTAAGGTCTTGCGATACGCACGGGCCAGCGCTGGATCATGGTGAGCTTGTGCTCCACGCCCTTGGCGTCTTTCACAACAGCCACCACATCTTCCACCACGTGCTCGCCGCTCTCTACGCTCACTACCTCACCGCTGATGCCGTTGGGCACCATAATCTTGTGGAGGATGGCGCTGGTCTCCTGAACAGTGCCCAGCACATCTCCGGGGCCCACCTTGTCGCCGGGCTTTGCCACGGGGACGAACTCCCACTTCTTCTCCCGGTTCAGGGCAGGCACATCTATGCCCCTTGCGATGCAGTCCCCGGACAGGGCCCGCATCTCGGGCAGGGGGCGCTGGATACCGTCATAAATATTGTCCAGCATGCCGGGGCCAAGCTCCACGGACATGGGCATGCCGGTGGTGACCACCTCGGCGCCGGGGCCAAGGCCTGAGGTCTCTTCATAGACCTGGATGGAAGCCTTGTCGCCGGTCATATTAAGGATCTCGCCTATCAGCCGCTGAAAGCCCACACGCACAACATCGGAGACGTTGGCATCCGCCAGGCCCTCGGCCACGACAAGCGGTCCCGATACTTTAGTAATAGTTCCGCTCATGTAACTACCTACCTTTTCAGAGTTTGATGGGCGGCGGGTCTCAGTCGCCCAGAATGTTGGTGCCCACGGCACGCTCGACAGCCGCCTTCAAGGCCGACTGTCCCAGACCTATGGAGCCCTCCCTGCCGGGGATAAGGATTATCGCCGGGGTGGGGCTGTCCTTGAATTTATTGATCTCTGCGCTCAGCTCCGCTGCAAAGCCCTCTTCTATATAGATGATGGCATACTCGTCGCTGCCCCGAGTCAGGCTCTTGAGCACACGCCCGGCCTCCGCCGCATCCGCCGCCGGATAGGTTTCCAGACCCAGAGCCTTGAAGCCCATGACGGTGTCTCTGCCGCCGATAACTGCAATTTTAAGCATACATATCACGCAGCCTTTCCCGGATGACCTGGGGAGCTATTCCCGCAAGCCTTCCCGTGAGAATCATTCTTATGGCGGTTATCTCGCTCTCCACGGCGGCCATATAGGCTATCACCGGCTCGGCTCCGTAGCTTATGAGCTTTGCGCCCCTGAGATAGGCGTTCACGGCATTGTCGCAGGCCAGCTCAAAGGCAGTCATGCTGCCCCCGGCCAGGCACTCGGCCCCAAGGGCTCCCGCCTTCTCCAGCACGGTATGATTATAGAGCGCGGCAAGGCTGTCCTTGTCGCCGGCTGCCGCCAGACGTTCAACACCTATATTGCCTCCCGGCACCAGCACCTCTGAGAGGAAGTCCTGGTTTTTGCCCATGCGAAGAGTACGCACCTGGCTGCGGAGATTGCTGCTGTCTATGAGCAGGGCGGCATAGCCCTTGATGAAGGAGCTGTCCAGAGCCGCCGCCAGCGCCTGAAGCTCGGCAAAATAGGCCTTGTCCAGAACGAAGTCCGCCAGCTGGGGATTGGCGGTGCGGGCCAGGACGGTCTTGGCCTCATCCACAGCCGCCGCCAGAGTCTCCGGCAGCAGCACCCGCTTGTCCTCGTTGTATATCTCCAGCAGCTTTTCCCCAGGTATACGCCCGGAGTCGCTGAGCAGACGCTTTGCATCCTGCCCCATGGCCTCCGCCTTGAGTATGACTTTTACATTGTGATAGTCGTAGCGCAGCTTGAAAATGTCCACCAGACGGCTGTCGGGACAGAACTTGCCCAGCTCCTCGTAGATCTTGGAGCGATGCTTTGCAAGGCTCTCCTCGATCTCCTTGGCGTTCATCTGGGACATATCCTCATAGCCGCTGTCGGCAAGGAGCTTTGCCGCATCCTCAAAGCTTGCGGCGTCCAGCATGCGCTCCGCCTTCTCACGGGTCAGCAGCTTGGGCTCTCTGGAACGAAGCATGGCTGAAATGCAGAGAAACGCTTCTTTTTTATTAGCCAATTTTTTCCCTCCCTGCATGGGGATTATTCAAAAAGAACCTTGGCAAGCTGAGCGGACATGTCGCCCCGGCACAGCTCCACCAGCAGCTCTATGGTGCAGTTTGCTTCGATATTGCCCCGCCTGAGTATCAGCCCTCCGGCAAAGTCTCCGGTATCGGCAGAAAGGCTGAGCTTCCCGCCGGAGAGAAGGGCATTTGCTCTCTCCGTCACGGCGGCGCCGACGGCAGTGCGGTCCTTGGCATTGAGGACTATCTCCTCGTCGCCGGTGACTGAGGCCTGGGCCGCCAGCTTTGCCAGCAGCTCTATGTACTTGTCCTTCGGGAGCTGAACCAGCATCTCACAGGCCTTTTCAAAGCTCTTGGACACCATGTCCTGCTTGAGCGCCAGAATTGCCTTGCGGGCCTCCATCTGGTTTATGCGCTCCACGCTGTCTATGTTGTCCTGGCAGGTCTTCACGCCCTGGCGGATCTTCTCTCCGTAGCGCTCCTTGGCCTTGGCCTCGTAGCTCTTGCGTATCTCAGCGCACTGCAGCTCGGTTTGAGCAAGTATCGCGTCGGCCTGAGCCTTGGCATCAGCCTGGATGTGCGCGATTATTTTTTCAGTGCCTTTCATTGACGATCTCCAATCTGATATAAATTTTTTGTGGGTAGGGACAGCAGATCTATCAGATGAAGAGCAGCATCATCATGGATGCCAGCAGAGAAAGGATGGCGTAGAACTCAACGGTGATGCAGAGGATCATGCCCTTTGCCCAGTGATCCGGGTTCTTAGCCAGGAGGTTGACGGAGGCAGCTGCAACTTTGCCCTGGGCCACAGCGGATACCAGACCGCCGATGCCGATGGGCAGGCAGGCCGCAAAGTAACGGCAGCCGTCAACGAAGCTGAGGTTCAGGGCGCTGCCGTCCAGCAGGCCCATGTTCATGATGGCCACGAAGAAAACCACCAGACCGTACAGGCCCTGGGTGCCGGGGATAACCTGAAGGATCATGACCTTACCGAACTTGCCGGGGTCCTCGGAAACAAGGCCTGCGCCGGCTTCACCGGCGATGCCGGTACCGACACCGGAGCCTGCGCCTGCAAGGCATGCTGCCAGACCTGCGCCCAGAAGGCCTATTGCCAGGCCAGAGTGTGCAAACAAAAATTCCATTTTTATTTTCCTCCTGTTTTTATTCTGCTACATTGTAGTATTTGGTTTTAACTTCAAGGGGCTGGAAGGGCCGTCCGCCGTCCTCATAGAACTTGCCGAAATACTCCAGGCACTGGAGACGCAGGTCGTGGACATAGCAGCCTAGCAGGTTCAGTGCAAAGTTCAGGCTGTGGCCTATGATAAAGATGACGGCGAAGAACACGATGTTGTTGGCGATGGCGCCTATGGTGTTGAACACCGTTGCTATAACGGAGCCTGCCAGCATCAAAGCCATGATACGGGAGTAGGACAAGATGTCGCCGAACCAACCGGTGGCGGTATTATACAGTGTTGTAAATACGCTCAGCAGTTTGCCAAAGCCTTTGGCGCTGCGGCTGCCGCCGTAAAACACCATGAGCAGGCCTATCACCAGCACCACCGGCACTCCGGCCACGTTTCCGAAGCCCAGGGCCAGAAGCACCCCTCCGATCAAGGTGACCCACAGTGCTCCCTCTTCCCAGATGGCGTCGGCCAGCTGGCCTCTCTTTGTCTTTTTCACAAAGTTTATCACCATGCCGGTATTCAGGTGGATGAGGCCCAGCACCATGGCGCCGATGAGCACCATCATGCTGTCGGTCATGGGATTGAACAGGGCAGGCAGTACGCCCCAGCCTTCGCCCAGATTCAGGATTATGCCTATCTGCTCCAGAGCGTTTCCGAAGAAGCCGCCGGTAAGGGCGCCCATGACAAAGGTGGAAATACCACCGTAGAGCAGCAGCTGGCAGAAGGACAGAGTGCCTCTTCTGGGCTTTATCTTCTTCATTGCCACCAGCGCTGCGATTACCATGATGAGGCCGTAGCCCATGTCCGCCATCATCAGCCCGTAGAACAGGATGAAGAAGGGGGCCATAAGGGGGTTGGGGTCCAGACTGCCGTAGGCCGGCAGACTGTACATGTCGGTGACCATGTTCAATGCGTTGGTAATTTTATTGTTTTTGAGCTTTACAGGGACCTGCGGGTATTCGCTCTCCTCCGGCACCAGGGTCTCCCAGGCGCAGCCGAAGTCCTCGAATACCTTTACCAGCTCCGCTTCTCTCTCCTCAGGGATCCAGCCTTCCATCACCACGGTGGTCTGGGTGCCGTAGAGCTTCTCGTCTGCCTCGGCCAGAGCTATCTTGGTGCTGACCCGGTCGGCGGCCAGCTTCAGCTCGTCCCGGCGCACCGCCTCGGCCCTGATGTTCTCCACGCAGCCGGCCTTCTCCTTGGCCAGCTCCGTGAGCTGCTGCTTGGCCTGGAGTATGCACTCCTTTGCGGTGCCGTTCATGCCGCCCAGATTGCTGGCGCTGAAGGCAAAGCCTCTCAGGCAGTCCTGCATGGCGGGTATCTTTTCCTTCATTGCCACAAGGAGGACATATCTGTCCCTCTTGTCCTCATTGATCTGGAAAAGCTCGCTCTCCTGGTCAACGGCCTCTATGGCCGCCTGGACCTGGCCCAAGTCCGTCTTGGCGGGTATGGTGCCCATGAGCACTCCGCAGCGCTCCGTCCCCTCAGTGTTCAGGGGAAGGTCAAGCCCCTGCCAGGGCTGGAGGCTCTCTATAATGCTGCGCTGACGGCTCTCCTCGGCGCTGATGCGCTTGATGCGGGAGTCGTAGCCCTCGATGGCCTCAGCGATGCGCAGGGCTCCGGTGAGTCCGGTGTCGTCCAGGAAGACCTGGTCTTCCAGTTCCGGCTTTGCCGACAGCAGCTTCTCCTTTTTGGGAGCATATGTATTCAGCAGGACGATGGCGTGGTTGAGACTTGTATACTGGGATTTGAGAGTTGCCACATCACTGCTCTCCCGACTGACGAGGTTTTCCAGCTGGGAACCTTGGATCTCTCCTTCCAGCTCCGAAAACTCAACACAGCCGTGGCGAATCAGCTCTCGCAGCAGCTCGTCCTTTTTGGATCGGACAGCCATGAGCCGGAGCTTTTTCATTTTTAAAATGGCCATCAGCTATTCACTATCCTTTCCACTACGAGACTTGCTGCCTGTTCCAGCCGGGATTCGGCTCTGGAGCGCAGGACAGCTTTCTGATTTTCCAGCTCTCCTACCAGAGCTCTCGCACTGCCCTTGGCCTTTTCCTTGGCCTGACGGTTAAGCTCCGCCAGTTCCTCTTCGGCCTTGGAGCCCGCAGCCTCCACCGCCGCTTTGCCGGCAGCTTCCGCATCGGAGAGCATCTGTTTTGACCGCCCTTCCGCCGCTGCGACTGCGGCCTTGGCCTCATGCTCTGCCTGGGCAATGCTTGCTATCGCTTCAAATGACATTGGCACACCCCCTCTTTGATTTAAACTGAGTATCAACAGAACTCCATGTCCGGTTAAGCTGTTAACACTTGTTAAGCATATATTAATGATACCTCAGGAAGGCAATTGTTTCAAGGCAAATCTTCCCTTTTCCTTGACAAATTTATTACATCTGCAAGGGCTGAAAAAGCCTTCCCCCGGCATTCGGACCGGACAGACTCCCACCGCATAATTTTCAGGCTTTTCGGCGGCGGGGGACATTCCATGTTTAAATATTATAGCGTTTTGTCAGTAAATTGTCAAACCTTAGTATTAAAGGCAAAATAAATTTTTCTCCGTTTTTTTCTGTATATTTCGTCATTATGTACATTAAAAGTTTTCCAAAAATTAAGAGCGCACTTCAGGGTGCGCCACCGTATTTTGCCGGCGCACCCTGAAAACACACAGGATTTCAGATATCTATTCTGCACTGTTTCCCGCTCTGGGCGTCCACGTATATCTTCAGATTCTCGCCCTCGCTGTTGATACAGCTGAACTCATAGCAGGGCAGCTCCCTGCCGCCTTCGCTCTCTATTGTCACCCGGCGGACTCCTTCGCTGCTCACATTCTCCGGCAGCTGCTGCGCCGCGGTCTCCTCATCGGTGTCCCAGCTCAGCTCCGCCTGCTCATAGCTGTAATCCTCCCCATTATAGGAATAGATGCTGCCGTCATCCAGAGCCACGGAGACCTTTACTCCGCTGCCCAGGCGCAGGGCCTCATCCTGAATCTGGGCGAAATTGAAGGAGGCTATGGTTCCGCTGTCGCTGTAGCTTATGAGAGCCATCTCCTCCAGGCCCAGCGTGGAGAGGAATTCCTCCGCCTTCTGTCTGGCTTTTTCCGTGCTCAGTCTGGCGGAGCTCACAAGGCGGGACTGGCCTATGGACTCCAGGCCGCGGCTGCTGACGCAGATGATCAGATCCCCCGCGCTGTAGCAGCGGCGGCCGTCGGTGCCGGAATAGCTGTACTCCTCCTTCAGCTCCATAGGCTCCACTCCCGCCACCCGGGCGGCCAGCTCCTTGGCCTCATCCTCGCTGAGTTCTCCGGCCTGCTGCTCCTCCTTCAGGCTGTACTTGCCGTCGTATTCAAAACTGCTGCCGTCAAAGCCGCTCTCGTACTCCAGCAGAGCTGCGCTTATTTTCCCCTGCCCGCTCTCGCCTACGTTCTGCAGCCGTTCTTCCCGGCTGTCCAGCAGCACCAGGTCGTTGTTCAAATCCATCTGCAGCTGCCGCAGCAGAGAGGCGAAGTCCACAGCCTGCCGGGAAAAGCTCTCCAGCTGCTCCAGCTGCTCCTGGCTGAAGCCCTCTTCCGCCGCTGCGGGCGCCAGGCTGTAGGCATAGTCTCCCACCAGGTTCAGGAAGGAGGCCAGATTCTCCAGCTCCTGAGTTGCAAAGGGCAGGCTCATCATCGAGGCCTCCGCCGCAGAGGCGGCGGCATACACCTGTCCACAGAGGCTGGAACACATGCCTCCGTCGGTGGCATACAGGCTCTTTTTCAGGGCTGAGCCCATGCTGTCCACAGACTTTACCGTAGTCTCGAAGGCTGCTCTGGAGCTGTAAGCCGCCGCCCGGCGGTAGTCGGTAAGGCGGCTGTAGCCTATGGCGCAGCAGACGCTCAGCACCACCAGGGCGGCGGCGATATAGGTTCCAAAAATAAATTTGGCTTTTCGGGACATAAAAAACACCTCTTCTGGTCTATCATTTCCAAAAGAGGTGTTTTTATGAATGGGCGGAAAATTATTCTGCCTGTGCTTTTATTACAGCTTTTCAAGGCCCAGCTTCAGGCGGCGGAGAGTCTCCTCCCGGCCAAGGATGCGGCAGATCTCCACGGCTCCTCCGGGGGTCACCGCCTTGCCGGCAGCGGCAATGCGCACCGGCCACATGACCACGGAGTTCTTCACCCCCAGTTCCTGGGCCAGGGCCAGCATGGCGTTCATGATGCTCTCGTCATCCCAGCTCTCCAGAGCCTCAAAGCGCTGGAGCATCAGCTCCAGGGCCTGCTTTGAGCTCTCCAGGCCGGACTTGGACTTCTTGTGAATAAAGAGTTCCTTATCATAATCTGGCAGACTGTCAAAGAAGTCCAGCTTCTCCGGAATATCGGTGAGCACCTCGGTGCGCTGCTGGAGCAGGGCCGCTATGGCGGCGGCGTCATAGGCGGGATTCTTCACCGCACTGCGGATATAGGGCTCGGCGATCTTCGCAAAGGCCTCGGGGCTCATAGCCCGGATATATTCGCTGTTGAAATACTTCAGCTTTTCTATATCGAAAATGGCGGGGGACTTGGATATGCCGCCTATATCGAAGCAGTCTATCAGCTCCTTGAGTGAGAAGATCTCCTGCTCGGCTTGCTCACCTCTGGGGCTCCAGCCCAGGAGGGTGACGTAGTTTATCACCGCATCGGTGAGGAAGCCCTGGGCGATGAGGTCCTCGTAGGAGGGGTCTCCGTGGCGCTTGGACATCTTGTTGTGGGCGTCCCGCATCACGGGGGAGCAGTGGACATACTTGGGTATCTCCCAGCCGAATCCCTCATACAGCAGATTGTACTTTGGGGCGGAGGACAGATATTCGCTGCCTCTCACCACATGGGTGATGCCCATCAGGTGGTCGTCTATGACATTGGCAAAGTTATAGGTGGGCAGGCCGTCCCGCTTCAAAAGCACCTGGTCGTCCAGAGTGGAGTTCTCCACAGTGATATCCCCGAAGATCTCGTCGTGGAAGGTGGTGCTGCCCTCATGGGGTATGAGCTGGCGGATGACATAGGGCTCTCCCGCTGCGGCTCTCCGATCCGACTCCTCCCGGCTCATGGAGCGGCAGGGGTCGTCTCCCCGGTCAAAGTCCCCGCTGTCCTCCTCGCTCTCGGTCTTCTCGCAGAAGCAGCGGTAGGCGTGCCCCCGCTCCATGAGAAGCTCGGCATACTCCTTGTAATAAGGGCGGCGCTCCGTCTGGATATAGGGGGCCACAGGGCCGCCCACATCCGGGCCCTCATCGTGCTCCAGATGGCACTGGTCCATGGTCTTGTATATGACCTCCACGGCTCCCTCCACCTGGCGCACCTGATCGGTGTCCTCTATGCGCAGGATGAACTTGCCTCCGGCGTGGCGGGCGATAAGGTAGGTATAGAGGGCCGTGCGCAGATTGCCCACGTGCATATATCCGGTGGGGGAGGGAGCAAAACGGGTGCGGACCTCCCCGTGGGGGATCTTGTCCTCCATCTCTTTGAACCAGCTCATGTCTTTCATATTCCAAAGCCTCCGAAAAGCAGTTGTGCAATTTTTTTACTTTGTTTTTTGCTGCCTCATATATTATTTTATATTTTACCTGTTGTCAAGACGAACTTATTTTGGTAGAATATGAAGACATGTGAAAAAAAGCAAATTGATTTGTCCTTAAAGGATAGAGGTATGATTATGGAAAACGCTGTTGTTTCTAAAAAAGTAATGCTCTCCGGCATCCAGCCCTCCGGTGACCTGCACCTGGGCAACTATCTTGGAGCGGTAAAGAACTGGGCTGCCCTGGCGGAGGAGTTTGACTGCTATTACTTTATGGCCGATCTGCACAGCATCACCGTGCGGCAGAACCCCGCAGAGCTGCGCCGCCGCTCTGTGGCCCAGCTGGCTCAATACATCGCCTGCGGCCTTGACCCGGAGAAGAACACCCTGTTCATCCAGAGCCATGTCCACGAGCACGCAGAGTTGGGCTGGATACTCAACTGCTACACCATGTTCGGCGAGCTCAGCCGCATGACCCAGTTCAAGGACAAGTGCGCCAAGAACGCCGACAACATTAACGGCGGCCTTTTCACCTATCCCTCCCTTATGGCGGCAGACATTCTGCTGTACCAGGCGGACTATGTTCCCGTGGGCGAGGACCAGAAGCAGCACTGCGAGCTGACCCGGGATGTGGCCAACCGCTTCAACAACATCTACGGTGAGACCTTCAAGGTCCCCGAGCCCTATATCCCCAAGGTGGGCGCCCGTATCATGAGCCTTGTGAACCCCACATCCAAGATGAGCAAGTCCGACCCCCACGGCTGCGTCTTTCTGCTGGACAGCCCCGATGAGATAAACAGGAAGTTCAAGCGGGCCATTACCGACTCCGACACGGAAAACTGCGTGCGCTATGCCCCCGGGGAGAAGCCGGGCGTTGCAAACCTTATGAACATTTACTCCTCCGTCACCAGCAAGAGCTTCGAAGAGATAGAAAAGGAATTCCAGGGCCAGGGTTACGGCGTCTTCAAGAGCGCTGTGGGCGATGCCGTCATTGAGGCTCTGCGGCCCGTGCGGGAGGAGGCCCAGCGGATAATCGCCGACAAGGCCTATCTCCAGCAGGTCTACACCCAGGGCGCACAGAAGGCCAGCGCCGTCGCACGCAAGACCCTCCGCAAGGTATACAAGCGGATAGGCTTTGTGGAGAAGCCCTTCTGAGCCCGAGCCGCTCTGGCTTCAATTCAGTTCCAAAGGACAGGAGAAAATTAGATGATTCCGGATATTGAAGACTGGCTCAAGATGCTGCTGGCTTTTATAGTGGCTCTTGTGATATCTTATCTCATGACTCCCCCGGTAAAGGAATTTGCCGAGAAGGTGGGGGCTATGGACGTTCCCAAGGACGGGAGAAGAGTCCATGACCACCCCATCCCCCGCATGGGAGGATTGGCCATTTTTCTCGGTTTTGTAATAAGCCTGCTGCTCTTCGTGAACATGTCCACCCAGGTCATGGGCCTTCTGGTGGGCGCCGTGATCATTGCCATGATGGGCGCTGTGGACGACATCGTCAGCCTCAGCCCCTGGGCCAAGCTGGCCGCCCAGCTGCTGGCCGCCATCGTGGCCATACGCTCCGGCCTGGTGTTCGACGCCATATCCAATCCTAACGTCTTTTCAGAGGAGACTACCATCTACATCGGCCATCTGTCCATCCCTCTTACCCTGATCTGGATAGTGGGCTGCACCAACGCCATGAATCTTATCGACGGGCTGGACGGGCTGGCGGTGGGCGTGGCTGCCATAAGCTCCACCTCTATGCTCATAGTGTCCCTTCTGGTGGCAGAACCGGTGGTCTCCGTCATTCTGGTGGCCCTCACCGGAGCCTGCCTGGGCTTCATGCCCTACAACATGAACCCGGCCAAGATCTTCATGGGGGACGTGGGTTCCCAGCTGCTGGGCTTCGTGCTGGCCACCGCTTCCATCATGGGTCTTTTCAAACTCCATGCAGTGTTCACCTTCTTCGTGCCCATGCTGTCCCTGGCCCTGCCCCTCACTGATACTGTCTTTGCCTTCTGCCGGCGTATCTCCCACGGTCAGAGCCCCTTCCATGCGGACAAGGGCCACTTCCACCACCGGCTCCTGGCCATGGGCCTGAGTCAGAGGCAGGCAGTGGCGGTGCTCTATTCCATATCCGCGGTCATGGGCCTGTTTGCAGTAATCCTCGCCGCAGACACATCCCTGCTGCGCATCATCTGCCTGGCCGCCATAGTGGCCATAGTTTTCTCCATTTGGCTCTTCGTGTTTCACAAGAACCCCAATCTGCGCCGGAAAAACACGCCGGCCCTCAAAGCCGACGAAAGTAGCAAAGAATGATTTACTGCCTCCCCAAAAATCAGGGAGGCAGCTTTTGTAATCAATACTCACAGCAGGAACATGGCCCCCATTATGACCAGCAGTTCGCTGTCCCCGCTCTCCCGATACATCAGGTAGAGGATGAGCAGGAGGATGATGTCCTCAGTCTCCAGTTCTCCTATGCGCTCCGGCAGTGCTTTGCCCAGTTCCTCCAGGCTGCCCAACAGGCTCTTTTTCCGGTCTGAAGGCTCCGCATGCCCGTAGCTCCCGGGCGGAGGCGGCCGCTGCCCGTAGCCGGGCCGGCTGTGTCCCGCTTCCCCCGGCTCAGTATAGCGGCGCACCTTGCCGCTGTTCCCTTGATAGCGATTAATCATCGCCATCTCCTCCCATCTCTCCCATGGCCAGCTGGGCTATCTTTGCAAGGCGTGCCAGCTTTATGGCCTTATCCATCTTGCTGCGCCGTTTCTCCGACAGGTAGGGCTTCATGGCCTCCAGCAGCGCCCGCTCCTGGGGCTTCTGGCCTCCCCCACGGCTGAGCAGGCGGCCCAGCCTTTGCAGGGAAGCCGGGTCTATGCCCAGTCCCCCCAGCATGTCGGACTCTGCCTTGCCTTCCCCTTCCGGGGCGCTTTCCGCTCCGCCGCCTCCCATGAGGCTTCTGGCCATATTTGTTATCTTCTCCATCTGCTGAGGGTCCCCCAGAATGGAATTTATCTTATCCTCCAGCTCGCTCATGGCAGGCTCACCCCCCTATGCCCGGTCTCAGTCCTTCATCAGCTGCTGTATGCT
>CALWYF010000066.1 GCA_944385705.1 uncultured Oscillospiraceae bacterium
AGGCTGTGGACTATGCTGCTTACATAGCCGGTGTAGCGCTCAATGAACCAGCCCAGGGCCGCCTCGTCTCCGGCCTTCAGCCTTTTCAGTATCTTACTTTCATCCACGGCTTTCACCTGCTTTCTCTGATGAATGTCTGACGGATATGCTTTTCTCCGGATTTATTTTGCAGTGTTGGGGATAACAAATACCACTTCGGCTTCCGCCACTGGGGTGGTGTTGCCCACCGGTGCCTGGCAGGGCTCATAAGTGTAATATGCTACGGGAGTATCGTACTTGCTCCTTATACGGATGCAAATCTCCAGCTCGTCCTTGTCCTGAGCCGCAGGCTCCAGACCGTACAGAAAATTGATGTATACGCCTTCTGCGGTGTTCTCATACCCGGGTATGCCTACATCGGTGCCGTCGGTGAGGCGGATGTGGTCTGTAAAATAGTATTGCTGCTTGGGAACTCCCTCCTCCTCCACGGAGCTGAAGATGCCGTCCAGCCCTTCCACCGGGTACAGGATCTCGCCGTCCAGGGTCTCCAAGGCTATACCCAGACGCAGGTTAGTCCCGTCATAGTAGCTTTCCTTCAGATGTACCCGGCAGCCCTCCAGCTCTGGGCCTTCATAGGGCTCACCGCCGCCTGCATCAAGATAGACAGGGGTATGGGTAAATTCTTCAATCACTTGTACCACGTCGTTTTCAGTGGGTATTGCATCCAGATCCAGCTCATCCGTCAGGTAGGGCTCATGGTATTCCCGGCCCTCAGCTATGGTGGCCTCATATTGCTCCTGCCGGTACTGGGCGTCCTGTCGCTGCTTTTCGGTGGCCTGGCCGAAGATGGACAGGGGGTCTGCCCCGGCGGCCACAGCTCCCGCCAGGGCCAGGCAAACGATTATTGCCGCTATCAAGAGCGTGCGTCCCCAGCGTCTGGATGGGCGGGAAGTTTTATTATCGCTGTGTATCTTGTTCATTACCGTCTCCTTTATCTTTTGGGGGGAGACATCGTTCCGGCGCTCATGGCGGACAGTATCCTCCTCAATGAGCTCCATGAGCTCGCTTATTTTATATTCCATCAATGCCGCCTCCCTCCTGCAAGCTGCGGCCCAGGGCCTCCCGGCCCCGGCGCAGCTTGGTCTTTACCGTGGACTCGTTGAGATTCAGCTGCCGGGCTATGTCCTTTACCTTCTGCCCGTAGTAATAGTGGCGGAGAAATATCTCCCGCTCCGGATAGGGCTGACTGTCCACCGCCCGGCGGACTATTTGGGCCAGATCCTTTTTGCTGTATGCGGTCTCCGGGCCGGGAGAGTTTATTACCAGAACGTCCTCTTCAAAGGGCAGCTCCATATGCCGCTGTCTCAGCCGGTTCAGGGCTGTATTCCGGGCCACGGCGCTGAGCCAGGAGCGGACTTTGCCGGGCCGGATTTTCTCCCGGCTCTCCCACAAAGCAAGGAACACGTCTGCTGTGATTTCCTCAATGTCCCCCTGGCCCAGAGCCTGACCAATGAGGCTGTGGACTATGCTGCTTACATAGCCGGTGTAGCGCTCAATGAACCAGCCCAGGGCCGCCTCGTCTCCGGCCTTCAGCCTTTTCAGTATCTTACTTTCATCCACGGCTTTCACCTTACTTTCTGTTGTTGAGGTCCCTCGCCTATAATATACCGGAAAAAGGGCAGAAGGTTTCAAAGAGGGGGAAATTTCCCGGGAATAAATATTTTCCTGCCTTGAAAAGCCGGGGACTTATATAGTAAAATGTCCCCGGTGATAATAATGCTGTATGTAGAGCCGGATTTTTATCCGGAATTTCAATGTCTGGCCTCCGCCTGCCGCCACAGCTGCTGCCTGGGATGGGAGATAGATGTGGACGAGGACACGGCACAGCTGTACGGAGAACTGCCCGGCCCTCTTGGGGATGAACTGAGAGAGCAGCTCTGCCTTCTGCCGGAGCCTCATTTTAAAATGACTGCCGACGGCCGCTGCCCTTTTCTCAATGATAAGGGCCTGTGCCGTCTCATCCTGGCCTATGGGGAGGATGTGCTTTGCGACATCTGCCGGGAGCACCCCAGGTTTTATAACGATTTTCCCCAAAGACAGGAGGCGGGCCTGGGCCTCTGCTGTGAAGAGGTGGCGAGGCTGCTGCTGACAGGGGAGAAGCCCCTGAAGCTGATATACACCGTGGAGGGCGAGCCGGAGGAGAAAGAGCCGGAGCTCATCGCCCTGCGCCGGCAGCTTCTGGATACCCTGGCCAGGACTGAGCTGCCCATGGAAAAGCGGCTGGAGAGCTGCTGCGCACTGATGGACATGCCGAAAATTGATTTTGACATGAGTTACTGGCGGGACTTCTACCTGGGCCTGGAGCGTCTGGATGAGGCGTGGACGGCGGCCCTGGAAAGTTTGAACCCTATGAGCGGGGAACTGCCCGGGGATATGGCCCACACGAGACTGCTGCAATATTTCATCTACCGCCACTTTGCCTCTGCCGAAAACCGCCGGGAGGCGGCGCTGCTTTTGCAGTTTTGCATTTTGAGTCTGCGCCTCATATCCGCTCTGGAGCTGAGCGGGGGAGAGCTTACGGAGCTTGTCCGCCTCTACTCTTCGGAGATAGAGTATTCCGACGAGAATATAGGACGGATAACAGAGGCAATAAGCCCTTTACTTTTCAGTGCCTAACATATATAATATCACGGTTAGATTATTTGAAGGAAGAAGATTATGCCAGATTTAGTAAAAGAGATAGAGCGGCGGAGGACCTTCGCCATCATATCCCACCCCGACGCCGGTAAGACCACCCTGACGGAAAAGCTGCTGCTTTACGGCGGGGCCATACAGCTGGCCGGTTCAGTAAAGGGCAAGGCCACCGCCCGCCACGCAGTTTCCGACTGGATGGAGCTGGAAAAGCAGAGAGGTATATCCATAACCTCCTCCGTCATGCAGTTTGAGTACGAGGGCTACTGCATCAACATCCTGGACACTCCGGGACACCAGGACTTCTCCGAGGACACCTACCGCACACTTATGGCGGCGGATTCGGCGGTGATGGTCATCGACGCTGCCAAGGGCATAGAGCCTCAGACCAGAAAACTTTTCAAGATATGCGCCATGCGCCATATCCCCATCTTTACCTTTATCAACAAGCTGGACCGGGAGGCCCGCAGCCCCTACGACCTGATGGAGCAGCTGGAAAATGAATTCGGCATCGGCACCTACCCCATGAACTGGCCCATAGGCTGCGGCCAGGATTTCAAGGGCGTATACGACCGGGAGAAGAAGGAGATACTGGCCTTCAACGAATTCCACCGGGGCCAGAGCCGTATCAAGGCCATAGAGTGTACCCTGGACGAGACGGAGAAACTGGATGAGCTCATAGGCCCACGCCTCCGTCAGACTCTCTCCGACGACATTGAACTGCTGGACGGGGCGGGCTATGATTTTGACATTAACCAGGTACGCCAGGGCAAACTCAGCCCGGTGTTTTTCGGTTCTGCTCTCAATAACTTCGGTGTGGAGCCTTTCCTTGAGAGCTTCCTGAAGATGACCATGCCGCCACTGCCCAGAATATCCGGGGACGATATCATCGAGCCTACCGATCCGAATTTCTCAGCCTTTGTATTTAAGATACAGGCAAACATGAACAAGGCCCACCGGGACAGAATAGCCTTCATGCGCATCTGCTCCGGACGCTTTGAGCGGGATAAGGAATATTACCATGTCCAGGGGGGCAAGCCCCTGCGTCTTGCCCAGCCCCAGCAGCTCATGGCCCAGGACCGCACCATTATAGACGAAGCTTACGCCGGTGACATCATCGGCGTGTTCGACCCGGGTATCTTTTCCATAGGTGACACCATATGCGAAAAGGGACAGCATGTCTGCTTTGAGGGCATACCTACCTTTGCTCCCGAACACTTTGCCGCCGTAGAGCGTGTAGACACCATGAAGCGCAAGCAGTTTGAGAAGGGCATTACCCAGATAGCCCAGGAGGGCGCCATTCAGATCTTCCACGAGCCCTTTACCGGCGTGGAGGAAGTTATCGTGGGCGTTGTGGGCGTGCTGCAATTCGAGGTATTGGAGTACAGGCTGAAGACCGAATACGGCGTGGATGTGCGCCGCCGGGCCATGCCCTATGAGCTGGTGCGCTGGGTGGACGGCGAGAACGTGAAGATAAACGAACTTAACCTCACCAGCGATACCAAATGGGTCCAGGACTTCAAGGGCAACGACCTGCTGCTCTTCACCTCTGAGTGGTGTATAAACTGGGCTCTGCAGAAGAATGAAGGATTGGTCCTGAGAGAGTTTAACCGCAATTAAAAAGGAGGCTTGATTATGGCGGAAAAGATACTTGTTGAGGTTTTTAAGAAAAAGACTGTGGAGGAGCTGAGCCAGGCTCTGGCCGACCCGGACAGCCGTCTGGAAACCGGCAGCGGCTCCGCCATAACGGCTTCTATTGCCGCTGCTCTTATGTGCCGGGCGGCGGCCATAACTGCCAGGACTGTTGAGGGCAATGAGCGTCTGGATTATATCCGCCGCAACGGCGAGATACTGCGCAGCTATATGGTCCATCTTATTGACGAGGACGTGAAGAGCCGCGCTCCGTTGAAGCAGGCAATAAAGGAGGGGGACACACGGGCCATTGAAGCGGCCCGGCAGCCCGCCACTGCCATTCCCGCCGAGATTGTGAACATGATGGGAAAGCTGCTGGAGCTGTCTAAGGAGCTCTGCCCTCTCTGTCCCGGTGAGGCTGCCCACTATTTGAGAGAGAGCACGGAGCTGGCTTTGGCTGCTGCCGGCAGCGCCCGGGATTTTATCCTGAACATGGCAAGCTATTGCAGTGACGAGATATACCGCTTTGTCACCCGCCGGGAAAATGAGCTGCTCATGGAGCAGCTGAAGGCTGACGAAAAAGCCATTAAGGCGCAGCTGAAGAAAGTTAAAGAATGAGAAGCGATGACAGAGGCAGGCAGATGTTCAATCCGCCTGCCTTTTGCGAAAACAGGTGAGAAACATGAAGAGGATAATAATAGCTCCGGACTCTTTCAAGGGCACCCTGGAGGCAGGCCAGGTCTGCGATATAATCGCCGGAGAAGTGAAGAAACTCTGCCGGGATGCAGAGGTACTGTGCATCCCCATGTCCGACGGCGGCGAAGGTATGTGCTCCTCATATCTTTCCCTTATCGGTGGAGAGAGACGCAGCCTCAAAGTTACCGGGCCCAAGGGAACGCCGGTGGAGGCGGAGTTCGGCATTCTGCCCGACGGCAGCGCCGTAATGGAGATGGCCGCCTGCGCCGGGCTGCCCCTGATGGACGGGGAGCTTGAGCCTCTAAGAGCTACTACCTACGGAGTGGGGGAGCTGATAGAGCACATCGCCTCCCTGGGCTGTGAAAAGCTGCTGCTGGGCCTGGGGGGCAGCGCCACAAACGACTGCGGCATAGGCATGGCGGCGGCCCTTGGCTACCGCTTTCTGGACGCCGAGGGCAGGGAAGTTGCGCCCCTGGCAGAAAATCTGGGAAAGGTGGATAAGATAGTCCCGCCGGAAGTCCTGCCTGATATAAGGGTACGGGCCGCCTGCGATGTGGACAATCCCCTGTGCGGGGAGCGGGGAGCCTCCGCCGTCTTCGGCCCCCAGAAGGGGCTGAGACCGGAGCAGATAGGACCACACGACATGGCCATGGCCCACTTTGCTCAGGTGATAAAGCGAGACCTTGGACCGGATGTGGCGGAGGTTTCGGGAGCGGGAGCCGCCGGGGGACTGGGAGCCGGGGTGCTGGCCTTTTTGAAGGGTGAGCTGACGCCGGGCATTGAGCTGCTTCTGGACAGCGTGGGCTTTGATGAAATGCTGGATACCGCAGACCTGGTCATAACCGGAGAGGGCAGGCTGGACGGCCAGAGCATGGCTGGGAAGGTGCCGGTGGGCGTCTCCCGCCGGGCCAGAGCCAAGGGCGTTCCCTGTATCGCCCTGGCAGGCTGCCTTGGTAAAGGGGCGGAGCTTTGCCTTGACGAGGGCATCAGCGCCTACTATGCCTGCGGTCCCCAAGGCCGGGACATGGAGGAGCTGAGACGCTGCTGCCGCAGTGAGCTTGCCGGTTTGGCGGCAAAAGTCTTGCCGGAATATCTCTAAATAATTGAAAAGTTCACATTGTTCGTATATAATATAAAAGTTGATATGCTTTAAAAGGCGGTGACATAGATGGAAGACAAGATAGCTCAGCTAAGGGAAATGATAGCCGGCAGCGACAACATCGTGTTTTTCGGCGGCGCCGGGGTGAGTACGGAAAGCGGCATACCGGACTTTCGCAGTGTGGACGGACTATACAACCAGAAGTGGAAATATCCGCCGGAGACCATACTCAGCCACAGCTTTTTTGAAAGAAATCCGGAGGAGTACTACCGCTTTCACCGGGAGAAGCTTGTAGTGGATGGAGTCAAGCCCAACCGCGCTCATCTTCGCCTGGCCCAGCTGGAGCAGGAGGGCAAGCTGAAAGCGGTTATAACCCAGAATATCGACGGACTGCACCAGGCCGCCGGAAGCAAAAACGTCCTGGAGCTCCACGGCAGTATATTGCGAGCCTATTGTTCCCGCTGCCGCAAGCCATATCCGGCGGAGAAAATGAACCATGGCGAGGGTGTTCCTCGCTGTACCTGCGGCGGAGTCATCCGGCCGGATATCGTACTGTACGAGGAACCTCTGGATGACGATATAGTCCGCCGGGCCATAGCCTATATTAGAAATGCGGACATACTTATAATCGGGGGCACTTCCCTGAATGTATATCCCGCCGCGGGACTTATAAACTACTACAGAGGAAAAAAGCTGGTGCTGATAAATCTCAGCGAGACACCCTATGACAGCTATGCCGACCTCATTATTCATGAGAAGATAGGCGAGGTTTTCAGCAGGGTATGACCGGCTAAGGAGATAAAGTGAGCAAAGGTAAACTGATCGTGCTGGAAGGCATTGACGGCAGCGGAAAGTCCGCCCAATACCGCCGCCTCTGCGCCAGAATGGAAAAGCGCAATATAGACTATAATCACATTGTATTTCCCCGATATGATAAGGACAGCAGCGCCCTTATACGCATGTATCTGTCCGGGCAGTTCGGCAGCCGTCCGGGGGACGTGAACCCCTATGCGGCCTCCACCTTCTATGCGGTGGATCGCTTCGCCTCTTATCGGGAGGACTGGGGCAAAGTTTATGAGAATGGGGGACTTATCCTCTCCGACCGTTACACCACTTCCAATGCCGTCCATCAGGGCTCAAAGCTCCCCGAGACGGAGCTGCCGGAGTTCTTCAAGTGGCTCTATGACCTGGAGTATGTAAAGATGGGCCTGCCCAGACCTGACCTGGTGATATACCTGGATGTGGATGTGGAGACCTCCATGGGCCGTATGGCCAAACGCCAGCAGAGTACCCACACCAGCGCCGACATCCATGAACAGGACACGGAGTATCTGGAGCGCTGCCTCAAAACCGCCCGTAAAGCGGCGGACTACTACGGCTGGATAAAGATAGATTATATGAAGGACGGACAGGAACGGGACGTGGACGAAAAGAATCTGGAGATATTCAACATCATCCTGAAAGAGCTGGGGCTGGACTGAAAAGAAAAAGGAGCATCTTTCGATGCTCCGTCTATGCTGTTCAGCAGCCGCAGCCGCAGTTGCTGTTGCTGCTCTCGCAGCTGCAGCCGCAGTTGTTGCCGCCGCAGCAGCTGAAGAGGATGATGATAAGGATGATGAGCCAGATAGAGCTGTTACAATTGTTGTTGCAGAACATATTTGAACCCTTTCTCCGTGCCATGTTATTGAATTTGCCCGCCGGGGTGCACGGACGGCGGCGGTATATCCCAGATACTGTGTAGCAGCGTCAGGGAGCTTTCCCCAGCGCTCGTGCCATAATATGCAGCGTTTCGCCCCGGTGCTACTTTAAAGCCGGGGGCAAAACAGATTTTTTGAAAACAGAGACGGCCTTTTCCCTGCCGCCGGGAAGGCCGGGCAGCATACGCAGGCGGCAGAATGGAGAACACTATGCCAGGCGATATCGACAAGATAAATGAGATATTCCGCATCCACGACGAGGCTGCAAACAGCAAGGAGGAGGCGGAAAAGAAACAGACGGAAGAGCCCAAGGCCAAGAAAAAGCGGGGAAAAAAGGAAGCTCTTAAGGAACTGCGCTCCCCGGTAAAAGCCATGGACAAGCTCCTTACCGACGATTCCGGCCAGGAGCCCAGCAACTATACCGGCGACGAAGAGTCGGAGAGAGACTATCACCCGGTGCGCCAGAGCCATGAGTACCACTCCGGCTGCATGGGCGGGATAATGTATTTCGTTTTCATCGCCTGTGTCAGTGTGGTTTTGGCCTGCCTTGCCTGGATGGCTGCCAGCGATATGCTGGCACTGAACAAGGACGAGTTTACCGCCGTGGTCACCCTGCCCATGTCCATCTTCACTTCCGAGACTGTTGATACCTTTGACGAGGAAGGCAACAAGACAGGTACTGAGAGAGTCACCAAGGCGGATATGGACTATGTCACCGACGCATTAAAAGAGGCCGGACTCATAGAATACAAGTGGCTTTTCAATATCTTCTGCAAGATATCCACTGCCAGCGAAAAGGTCAGCCCCGGGGAATACGAACTGAAATCCAGCTTTGACTACAGGGCGCTTATTCAGAACATGAGAGCGGGTTCCGCTTCCACGGTTACCGTGGACGTGACGCTGCCGGAGGGCTTCACAATGCGTCAGATCTTCCAGCGCCTGGAGGAGATGAACGTCTGTTCCTATGAGGAGCTGATGGAGTCCGCCGCCAACGACAAGTTCAACTACAGCTTCCTGGAGGGCACGGAGGAGGGCGATGCCTCGCGCCTGGAGGGCTTCCTCTTCCCGGATACCTACGAGTTCTACGTGGGCATGCAGGCATCCAGCGCCATAAACAAGATGCTGGAGACCTTCTACTATAAGCAGACCGCAGACATGCTCAAGCAGGCTTCCGACATGAACATGTCCATGAGGGAGATTGTGAATGTGGCTTCGCTTATTGAAAAGGAAGCAGCCAACGACGGCGAACGTGCCCTTATAGCCTCGGTCATCTATAACCGTATCTATGCCGGCATGCAGCTGGGCATAGACGCCTCCATCCTCTATGAATACCCGGACCATGAAGGCGCTCCCACGGCTGAGATGCTGCAGACCGACAGCCCCTATAACACCCGTATCCGCACAGGCTTGCCCCCCACGCCTATATGCAACCCGGGCATGGCCTCTATAACGGCGGCCTTGAATCCGGAGAGCACCAGCTATTATTACTATGCTCTGGATACCGCTACCGGTGAACACAGATTCTTTACCAACGAAACGGAGTTCAATAACTTTGTCGCAACTCAGGATTACTCGTAATGACTTGGAGCTCCTGTCCCCGGCCGGGGACATGGAGCGGCTGGAAATGGCCCTCTGCTACGGCGCCGATGCCGTATACCTGGCCGGCAGCAAATTCGGCATGAGGGCATCAGCCGGAAATTTCAATAACGAACAAATGGAAAAGGCCGTGGCTCTCTGCCACGGCCTGGGCCGCCGGGTGTATGTCACTTGCAACACCTTGCCCCGGGAGGACGAGCTGAAGGAGCTGCCTGGATACCTGGAGAGCTTGGATAGCCTGGGCGTGGACGGACTCATTATTGCCGACCTGGGCGTCATGGAACTGGCAAAGCGCTATGCGCCCCATGCAAAGCTCCATGTGAGTACCCAGCTGGGAGTAATCAACAGCGCTACTGCCTGCGCCCTGTACGACATGGGTGCGGACACGGTGGTGCTGGCCCGTGAAACGCCGATGGAGGACATACGCAGGATAAGAGAAAATACTCCCAGGGAGCTGAGGCTGGAAGCCTTTGTCCACGGGGCCATGTGCGTGTCTTTCTCCGGCCGCTGCCTGCTGTCCAACTACCTCACCGGGCGGGACGCCAACCGGGGAGAGTGCGCTCAGCCCTGCCGCTGGAAATACAGCCTTATGGAGGAGACCCGGCCCGGGGAGTACTTCCCCATAGGGGAGGATAAAGAGGGCACCTATATCATGAACTCCCGGGACATGTGCATGATAGAGCATATTCCGGAGCTGATTGAGGCGGGGATAAGCAGCTTCAAGATAGAGGGCAGAATGAAGTCTGCCTATTATGCCGCCATAGTCACCAATGCCTACCGCCATGCTGTTGACTCCGCCATCAAGGGAGAAGCGCTGGACCCGATATGGGTAGAGGAGACGGAGAAGCTCAGCCACCGGCCCTACTGCACCGGCTTCTATTACGGCTATCCCGGGCAGCATTACTCCAAGGCAAGCTATCTAAGTGAGGCAGATGTGGCCGCCGTGGTGGAAAACTGCGACGGGGAGGGGAGAGCCCTGCTCACCCAGCGGAACAAATTCTACAAAGGGGACGAGCTGGAGCTTATTGGCCCCGATATAAAGCCGGTAAAATTTACCGTAGAGCATATGTACAATGCAGAGGGGGAGGAGATAGAGGATACCCGCCACCCTATGATGGAGATACATATGACTTTGCCCTGCCCGGCACCCCGCCTGTCCATAGTGAGAAAATGCAGGTAAAGACTTGACAATCTTTATTCTTGTGATAAAATTACAAAAGTGAATTTTGGCTGTGACGAAACCAGCCGGAATATGGTGCACCACAGAGAGGGGCCGTCTGCTGAAAGGCCCTGTGCTCCTGGCCGGCAGCCACTTCCGAGCCTCTCCGGGATGACCGGGGCGTAAGTCCGCGTTAAGGACATGAGAGATGCCGCATTGCGGCAAATCAGGGTGGTACCGCGAACTATGCCTTCGCCCCTGCAGGGGTGGAGGTTTATTTTTTTACCGTCTGTGGGCGGGCAAATTCAGTTTATTTACGGAGGAATAGAGAAATGGAAAAATTCGGTGTGAATCAGCTGCGGGAAATGTTCCTCAGCTTCTTTGAGAGCAAGGGCCACCTGCGTCTGCCCAGCTTCTCCCTTATACCCCAGAATGACGCCAGCCTGCTGCTGATAAATTCCGGCATGGCCCCCATGAAGCCCTATTTCAAGGGCGAGCAGGAGCCCCCCTGCCACAGGGTCTGCACCTGCCAGAAGTGCATACGCACCGGCGATATAGAGAACATCGGCAAGACCGCCCGCCACGGCACCTACTTTGAGATGCTGGGCAACTTCTCCTTTGGAGACTACTTCAAGAAGGAGGCCATAGAGTGGAGCTGGGAGTTTCTCACCTCTCCCAAATGGGTGGGCATAGACCCGAACCGCCTCTATCCCTCCGTCTATGTGGACGACGACGAGGCCTTTGATATCTGGAACAAGGATATAGGCATACCTGCCGAGCGTATATACCGCTTTGGTAAGGAGGACAACTTCTGGGAGCATGGTGCCGGTCCCTGCGGTCCCTGCTCCGAGATATATTACGACCGTGGCGAGGAATACGGCTGCGGGAAACCGGACTGCACCGTGGGCTGCGACTGCGACCGCTACATGGAGGTGTGGAACAACGTCTTCTCCCAGTTTGACAACGACGGCGAGGGGCACTACACCGAACTCAAGCAGAAGAATATTGACACCGGCATGGGCCTGGAACGTCTGGCCGTGGTGTGTCAGGGGGTCAACTCCCTCTTTGACGTGGATACCGTAATGAACATTACCAACAAGGTAAGCGAGCTCACCCACGCCTACTATGGCAAGAGCGAGAAGATGGATGTGTCTCTCCGTGTCATTACCGACCACATCCGCTCCGCCACCTTCATGATCTGCGACGGCGTGCTGCCCTCCAACGAGGGCCGGGGCTATGTGCT
>CALWYF010000067.1 GCA_944385705.1 uncultured Oscillospiraceae bacterium
ACCATATATACCTTGCAGTCCAGACCCAGATAGGCGCAGGCCATGGACAGGGCAGTGCCCCACTGACCGGCACCGGTCTCGGTGGTCACGCCCTTCAGCCCCTGGTTCTTGGCGTAATAAGCCTGAGCGATGGCTGAGTTCAGCTTGTGGGAGCCGGAGGTGTTGTTGCCCTCAAACTTGTAGTATATCTTTGCCGGGGTCTGGAGCTTCTCCTCCAGGCAGTAGGCCCGCACCAGAGGGGAAGGACGGTACATCTTATAGAAGTCCAGAATCTCCTGGGGGATGGGGATATAGGCATTTTCGGTATCCAGCTCCTGCTGCACCAGCTCGTCGCAGAAGACGGCGCCCAGCTCCTGGGCGGTCATGGGTTTCAGAGTGCCGGGGTTGAGGAGGGGTGCGGGCTTGTTTTTCATGTCGGCCCTGACGTTGTACCAGGCCTTGGGCATCTCGTCTTCTGCCAGATAGATTTTGTAGGGGATCTTGTTTTCGCTCATTTTTGTTTTCTCCTTTCGCTCTTTTACTGAGGTCGGGACAAAGAAAAACACACCTCTGTCCCAAAATGCTGGGACAGAGGTGTGGTAAATTTTCCTCTGCGGTGCCACCCGGCTTGATACGTATATATCGTATCCACTCAGCGCATACGTTTTCATATGCCGCGCTTTTTTAACGGAGACGCAGACTCCGTCTCGCCTACTGCCCGGGGGGTTCGGCTCGCCCTCAGAAGCCCATTCGCCTGTGCTGCCGGTACCGCCCTCACACCAACGGCGGCTCGCTGAGACCTTACACAAAGGTTACTCACTCTTCTTCAACGGTTTGATGCTGTCACTTTAGCACAGTCAAGTGTAACTGTCAAGTAAAATTTTTCGTTAAATATTAGTTTATCTTCAGGTTCTCCCACAGGGTGTTGATGTAGTCCAGGGTGTCGGTATCCAGATTCCGGTAGGCGTAGGTGTTGTAAAGCTGGGAGAAGTTCTCCACGCCGGGGTAGAGGATAGCCACGGCTTCCTCGCCAATATCCTCCAGGTAGCCCTCGTCCTCATAGACCAGGGAGTTGGGGGAGGCATAGTAGATGTACTCGGCGTTGGCGATGGCAGGCTCGGCAGAGAGCATGTAGTTTATAAAGATCTCGGCCAGCTCCTGGTTCTGGCAGCAGCTGGGGATGCACATGGCGTCAACAAAGTAGTTGGTGGGGTCGGGATAGTAGAAGCGCAGGTCCACGTTCTCGGCCTGAGCATCCAGCATGGTGAAGTAGTCGCCGGCGTAGTAGGCACCTATGGCGGCTTCACCGGACTCCATCATGTTGTATATCTCATCCATAACATAGCTCTTCACCAGAGGAGCCTGAAGCTTCAGCTCATCCAGGGCGGCGTCCCACTGGGCGGTGTCGGTGGTATTCACGTCTATGCCCAGCTTGTACTGAGCGGTGGCAAAGGCGTCACGGGAGTTGTTGAACTGGAGGATATTGCCGGCATACTTTTCGTTCCACATGAGATCCCAGCCGGTGGCGTCGGCCTCGTCCACCACATTTGCGTTGTAGATAATACCCACAACACCGTAGGTGTAGGGCACGGAATACTCATCCTCAGGGTCATAGTAAAGGCCCCGGAAGCTCTCGTCGATGTACTGGTAGTTGGGGATATTGTCAAAGTTCAATGGCAGGAGCAGACCCTCATCCTTCATACGGGCTATCATATAGTCGGAGGGAATGATAACGTCATAGCTGACGGCGCCGCTGGAGATTTTATTATACATATCCTCGTTGCTGGCATAGGTGTCATAGTTGACCTTGATGGGCTGGCCGTAATTCTCCTCGTACCAGCTCTCAAATTCACGGATGGTGTCAAAGGAGCCCTCGGAGCCGTCGGAGATGTATTCGCCCCAGTTGTAGACATTCAGGGTCAGCTCGTCGGAACTGCCGCAGGCGCTGAGCATAAGGGCAAAGAACACCATTGCGGCAATGAGGATAAGGATTTTTTTCATGGATTTACCTCCCAAATCAGATAGAGTTTTGTGCTTTGAGATTTTTGCGTTTTTGCCTTGCGGCTTTTATAGCCCGGCTGCTGTCCGTATCGGAGAGATTGGAAATGAGCAGCAGCGACAGGATAACGAAGAAAATGATAGTGGCCAGAGCATACATCTTGGGGGTGACGGTTTTCTTGGTCATGCTGTATATACGGATGGGCAGGGTCTGGAAGCCGTTGCCTGCGGTAAAGTAGCTGATGACAAAGTCGTCCAGGGACAGGGTAAAGGCCATTATTAGCCCGGTGACGATGCCCGGCAGGATCTCAGGTATCTCCACTTTGAAGAAGGCCCGCAGGGGAGTGCAGCCCAGGTCCATGGCGGCTTCCGGAAGGGAGGCGTCCATCTGCTGGAGCTTGGGCAGGACCTGCAAGATGACGTAAGGCAGGCAGAAGGTGACGTGGGCTATGAGCATGGTCCAGAAGCTGAGGCTGGTGGCGGCGCCGAAGAGACGGCCCACAAACACGAACATCAGCATCAGGGATATGCCGGTGATTATCTCCGGATTTATCATGGGGATATTGGTGACGGTATCCATTACCGCATGGAGGTAGCGGTTGCGCAGTTTGTTTATGCCCACTGCGGCGGCAGTGCCCATAATGGTGGAGATGGCGGCAGCGCAGACTGCCAGCACCAGGGTGTTCTTTACGGCGTTGAGAGTCTCGGAATCTCTGAACAGCTCACCGTACCAATAAAAGGAAAAACCTGAGAACACGGAGAGACTCTTGGCCTCGTTGAAGGAGAAGACCAGCAGTATCACTATAGGGGCAAAGAGGAATATCATTATCAGTGCAGTAAAGACCTTGGAAGCAGGTTTCATCGTGTCACTCCTCTCTCATGCCACTACGGCCTTTTTGTTGGCGTAGCGCTGCATGAAAGCCATGCACACCAGCAAAATGACCATGAGTATAAAGGCGATGGCGGCGGCAAAGTGGAGATTGTTTGCCACGTACTGGCCCTCAATGGCGTCGCCTATCAGGTAGAACTTGCCGTTGCCCAGCTTCTGGGAGATGTAGAAGGTGCTGATGGAGGGGATTAGCACCATTATGATGCCGGAGATAACTCCCGGCAGGCTGAGAGGCCAGATAACCCGGCGCAGTACGCCGAAACCGTTGCAGCCCAAATCCCGGGCGGCCTCTATAAGTTTAACGTCCATCTTGGCCATCACCGAGTATATAGGCAGTATCATGTAGGGGAAATAGTCGTAGACCATGCCGATGACCACGGCGGACTCGGTGCCGATGATGTGCACCGGACCCAGGCCGATAAAGCCCAGCAGGCCGTTTAATATGCCGGTGTCCTGAAGAATGGTCATCCAGGCATAGGTGCGGATAAGAAAGTTCATCCACATGGGTATCATGATGAGGGTCACCAGCACCTTCTGAGTGCGGCTGCTGGCCTTGGACATGATGTAGGCCATAGGGTAGCCCATGAGAAGGCAGATGAAGGTGGATATCACCGCCAGTTTCAGGGAACGGGCGAAGATGAGCAGGTAGGTGTAAACCTCCCGGGTACTCTCCCCGTCGCTTATCATGGATGTTGCGGTGAAGAAGCGGCTGATGTTTTCAAAGGTGAAGTTAAAATCGGAGTCGGTAAAAGCGTAATAGGCCACAAAAGCCAGAGGCACCAGGATGAACAGTGCAGCCCAGATAGAGTAGGGTGCCAGCACCAGTTTGTGGAGTATGCTGCGCTGGCTGGGAGCGTTTTTCTTCATTCCTCGATCTCACTTTCCGCATCGCTCAGCTCGTCCAGCTCATTGGAGAAGGAGGAGTAGTCTCCGAACATGCCGGAGTACTCAGACTTCTTCATGATGTGTATGGCGTCGGGCTCTATATACAGGCCTATGTGCTCGTCTACATCCACAAAATCCGTGGTCTGTATCATCCACTTGAAGCCGTTGATGTCCACGATTATCTCGTAGTGGACCCCAAGGAAGGTGACGGAGGTGACAACTCCCTTCAGCATTCCCTTTTCTTCAGCAACGATGTCCACGTCCTCGGGGCGCACTACCACGTCTACCGGTTCCTTTGTTCCGAAACCTGAGTCCACACACTCAAAGATATGGCCGGAGAAAGCAACCTTTTTATCTGCAAGCATGATTCCGTCAACGATATTGCTCTCGCCGATAAAGTCGGCAACAAAGGCGTTTTGCGGCTCGTTGTATATATCGATGGGAGTGCCTATCTGCTGGATGCGGCCTTCGGACATGACCACCACGGTATCGGACATAGAGAGGGCCTCCTCCTGGTCGTGGGTGACAAAGACGAAGGTGATACCTGTAGCCTTCTGTATCTTTTTCAGTTCCTGCTGCATATCCTTGCGCAGTTTCAGGTCCAGCGCAGCCAGAGGTTCATCCAGCAGCAGCACCTTGGGCTGGCTCACCAAGGCCCTGGCTATGGCCACACGCTGCTGCTGGCCGCCGGAGAGGCTGGTGACGCTGCGATGCTCAAAGCCGGTGAGGGCCACAAGGGCCAGCATCTCTCTCACCTTTGTATCTATTTCGGATTTGGGGACTTTCTTTTCCCTGAGGGGAAAGGCCACATTCTCAAAAACGTTGAGATGGGGGAAGAGAGCATAGCGCTGGAACACGGTGTTTACGTTCCGCTTATAGGGGGGCACGTCGTTTATCTTTTCATCCATGAAAATGATATCGCCCTCATCAGGGGTCTCAAAGCCGCCGATAAGGCGGAGCGTGGTGGTCTTGCCGCAGCCGGAGGGGCCCAGCAGGGTAATGAATTCGTTGTCGTAAATGTCCAGGCTCACATTGTCCAGGACCACTTCGCCGTCAAAGGACTTGGTAATGTTTTTTAGCTCGATTATTTTTTTCATAAAAGTTCCCCCCGGCCCAAATAATAAAAGCGGGCCATGCCTAAAAGCACAACCCGCGTGATAAGACCGTATAGCCGCGCCGAAGTTAGCGGCGCCAGGGCCCAAATGGATTTTGAGAGTCTATATAGCAAAGATTACTTTTACTACTCTTATTGACCATTTCACAAGTTTGTATGCTTTTTAGCATCGGTTTATAGTAACCAACTTATAAAACTTGAGCTTCTAACTCAATCAATAAGGCAACAGAAGTTGCCACCCCACCCGGGGGTTATCGGCATTCGACCCGGCTGTCCGTGTGGCCTTAGCTGCCTAAGCAGCGGTCGCTATCTTGCTTCGGATAGACTCTATCCAATTGAGACGACTCATTCTAACAATATTCAACCCTGCTGTCAATAGCTTTAGAAAAATTTTTCAATAGCGCTGCTCCCAGAGGAAAAGCCCCTGGGCGGGAGCGGTGAAACCGGCGGCCTGCCTGTCCCGGGCAGCCAGAAGGGCAGGCATATCCTCCGCCCTGCGCTGGGCGCGGCCTACTTCAATAAGCGTGCCCACCAGGATGCGCACCATGTTGTATAGAAAGCCGCTGCCGGTAAACTCCAGGCGCAGCATATCTCCGTATCTGGAGATATCCACGCTGTCCAGCCTGCGGACGGCGGACTTTTTCATATGCTTGAGGGAACAGAAGGAACTGAAATCATGCTCGCCCAGCAGCAGCCGGGCAGCCTGCTCCATGGCTTCGGTGTCCAGTGTCTCCGGGCAGTTAAAGCTGTACTTCCGGTAAAAAATATTGGGCTTCGGACTGTTCCATATAAAGTATGCGTAGGTCTTTTGCCGGCAGGAGAGCCGGGCGTGAAACCTGGGCTCTGCCTCTTCAAGGGATACGGCTCCGATGTCCTCCGGCAGGTAGCGGCGTATGAGCTCCAGCAGTTCCGGGCATGACAGAGAACTGTCTGCCCTGAAGGAACAGGTCTGGCAGCGGGCGTGGACTCCGGCGTCGGTGCGGCCGGAGCCGTGGAGCTCCACCGGCTGCTCCAGCAGGCGGGAGAGAAGAGCTTCCAGTTTCTCCTGAATGGTGCCGGGGGTGTTGCCCTGCTTTTGCCAGCCTCTGTAGCGGCTGCCGTCATAGCTAAGGCAGAGTTTGTAGTTTTTCATGGTCTCACCTCATGCTAGAGCATAATGGATAGTTCATATTTTTTCAAGAAAAAGCCCGGGACCGGAATGAGAATTATTGCATATCATAGAACAATAGAGCGGCAGAGAGCCGGTACTTGTATAATATGTACATAGCAGAGGCCCTTTGAACCGGGAGAGTACGGAAAAATTCAGTTAAATTTCTTTGTTGCTGAACTGAGCCGTTTATGGTAAAATCTTAGCAGAAGTTTGGCATCCTAGAACAAGAAACATGAACTAAAATTTTAACAGGAAAGAGGCCGGTGAAATAATGTATACAGACTCCTATTTCGATAGATTCGTTCTGCCGAAAGACCTGACAGAGACTCTGAAGAAGAGCCGTTGCCTGTGCTATCCGGAGACCAAGGAGCAGCTGGAAGAGATGTGCTACGGGCCCACTCATTCCTCCCGCTTCGATGTGGTCTACCCCATAGAGGGCAGAGGCCTTGTGAAAGAGGTTGAAGTGGTCCGCTGCAAAAACGGCACCGTGGTCAACTTCATGGAGGACTATATGCGCCGTCGTGACCCGGACTGCATGCGTATCGGCGACGATCTTCCCAGCAACAAGCCCCTCTTCAAGGAGAAATACGGCTACAAGTTCTCCAAGCTCCGCAAGGAGACCATGGACTGGCTGGCCAGCCAGCAGCTCATCGTCCTGCCCTTCAAGGCCGGCGGAAAATACTACGGCTATGACAGCCTCCTCATCTGCCCCATGAACGCCGCTTTCTTCGCTCTGTCTCTGGCCAACATGCAGGGCTTCGTCAGCATCTTTGACGTTCAGCAGAACTACAAGCCCAGAGCAATAATCTACGTGGCTCCCCCCTTCCGTCACACCCATTTCGACGGCAAGCAGGTGGTGGTCCACAACCGCAGCGAAGAGCTCCACGAGGTCTTTTCCTACAACCTCTATCCCGGCCCCTCCGCCAAGAAGGGCGTGTTCTCCATCCTGCTGGACATCGGCGAGCACGAGGGCTGGATAACCAACCACGCCTCCGCAGCCATGCTGGAGTCCCCCTACGAAAACGAAGTGGTCTTTATGCATGAGGGCGCTTCCGGCGGCGGCAAGAGCGAGATGCTGGAAGAAATACACAAGGATGAAAACGGCCAGCTGCTCATGGGTATCCACACCGTCAGCGGTGAGAAATACTACCTGAGCCTGGGCGAGACCTGTAAGATCCACCCCATTGCCGACGATATGGTCCTTGCTCACAAGGATATGCCGACCGGTTCAGGACATCTGGTCATTGCCGACGCGGAGGACGGCTGGTTCCTGCGCATGGACGGCGACAACTACTACGGCAACAGCCCCACCTATGAGCGCATAAGCATCCATCCCTCCGAGCCCCTGGAGTTCTTTAATATGGACGGTACCCCCGGCGCCACCTGCCTTATCTGGGAGCACGTGCTGGAATCCAACGGCAAGCCCTGCTCCAACCCCCGTGTCATCATCCCCAGGGATATGATAGAGGGCATAGTCCCGGGCAACGAGCCTCAGGAAGTCAACGTGCGCTCCTTCGGCGTGCGTATGCCTCCCTCCACCGCTATGGCCCCCAACTACGGCGTCATGGGCATGGTGCAGTTCGTGCCCATCTCCATTGCCTGGCTGTGGCGCCTGGTCTCCCCCAGAGGCTTCAAGAACCCCTCTATTGCCGACACCAATGCCGGCAGCGGACTGAAGTCTGAGGGCGTTGGCTCCTACTGGCCCTTTGCCACCGGCATGAAGGTGACTCAGGCCAACCTGCTGCTCCACCAGATGATGGACTGCCCCAACACCCTGAACATCCTCATACCCAACCAGCATATCGGCGCCTACAACATCGGTTTTATGGGCGAGTGGATAACCCGTGAATATCTGGCCCGCCGCAGCGGCCAGGTCAGATTCAAGCACCTGGTGCCTGCCCGCTGCCCCATCTTCGGCTACTCTCTGGACGAGATGAAGATAGACGGCCAGTATGTGCGTCAGACCTTCCTGCGTCCCGAGCTCCAGTCCAAGCTGGGCTTTGAGGGCTACGATGCCGGCGCAAAGATACTAACCGACTTCATAAAGAGTCAGATCAAGGAGTTCCTCACCGACGATCTGGACCCCATCGGCCGCAAGATCATCGAGACCTGCCTCAACGACGGTTCTCTGGAGGACTATCTGGCCATCACTCCTATGACCAACATCAAGTAAAAATAAAAAGTCTAATGCACACTGAGAAAAGCCGCGGGGAGAAGACCCCGCGGCTTTTGCCATGGACAGAAAGAAAAGACTATCCCGTTCACATTTAAAATGTTGAAATGGGCATAAAACAGTGGTATCCTACAAAATATCAGTTTAGCAGCATGAAAGGACTTTTGTCATGAAGATAGTTATATTGGGCGGCGGCATCAGCACCGAACGCCATGTGTCCCTGGTTTCCGGGACTTCAGTGTGCAGGGCTCTCCGGGAGCGGGGCCACAAGGCCATATTTGTGGATATGTTCCTGGGAATGGAGGATTATCAGGGGCCGCTGGAGAAAGCTTTTGACGAGCCGGACGGTTTCTGCGGAAAGGTAGCCATTGAGAGAACGGCCCCGGACCTGGAGGCAGTAAAGGCTTCCAGAAAATTTAAAAGTCCCAGTCGTCTGGGCAAAAACGTTCTGGAGATCTGCGCTCTGGCCGACTGTGTCTTCCTTGGTCTTCACGGGGCCGACGGAGAAGACGGAAAGATTCAGGCAGCTCTGGATCTGATGGGCGTGCCCTATACCGGTTCAGGACCTCTCAGCAGCGGCATGGCCATGGATAAGGCTGTGGCCAAAATGGTTATGGCCAGCTGCGGCGTGCTCACTCCCAAGGGCCGGGAGCTGACTTACAGCCGGGAGGAGATACCGGAGCTGACGGAGAGCCTGCCGGTGCCCTGCGCCGTCAAGGTGGTGGGAGGAGGTTCCTCCATCGGAGTTGAGCTGCCCGATACCAGGGAGCAGCTGAAAGCTGCATTGGAAAACATATTACAGTACGGAAACCGGGTGCTGGTAGAGGAGAAGATAATCGGCCGGGAGCTCACCGTGCCGGTGCTGGACGGCCGCTGCCTAAGTCCCATTGAGATAATACCGCCGGAGGGAATGAACTTTGACTATGTGGCAAAGTATCAGAGCGGTGATGCCGGGGCAAGAGAGATTTGCCCTGCGCATATAAGAGAAGAGGAAAAGGAGATCCTGAGCAGTGCGGCGCTGAAGCTGCACAAGGCTCTGGGCCTGTCTGTTTATTCCAGGACGGACTTCATCCTGGATAAGGAGGGCCGGGCCTGGTGCCTGGAAGTGAATACCCTGCCCGGTATGACTCCCAACAGCCTTATCCCAAAGGCCGCAGCCGTAGAGGGTATGAGCTACGGGGAGCTTTGCGAGAAGATAGTCAGCCTGTCTATGGCGGAAAAAAACAAGCGCTGAAGCATAGAAAATACTTTTGTAATAAGAATTAACAAATTCTTGATGTATTAACCATGCTGCGTGATAAAATCAAATATTATTAAATATTGTGTTTTTAGACAGCATTTCCGAGGTTGGTTTCATGAGAGAAAAATTTGCCCGTTTTATGGCCGGACGCAACGGCAACGACCAATTAAATCTCTTCATACTTATAGTGGATGTTATTCTGCTGCTTTTGGCAGGCATCTTCAATGACAGCATCGGCCCCTATCTTTATCCGGTGGTCATACTGCTGCTGGGCTATGCCTATTTCCGTATGCTCTCCCGCAATCTGTACAGGAGAAGAGAAGAAAACGGCAAGTTCCAGCGTCTGCGCTATAGGCTGACGGCTTGGTGGAGAGTCCACCATGAGCGCTGGGTGCAGCGTAAAGATTACAAGTTCTTTGTCTGTCCCTCCTGCAAGACGACTTTGAGAGTGCCCCGGGGCCACGGTAAAATTAAAATAGTATGCCGCCGCTGCGGCAGCTCCTTTACCGGCAGAAGCTGAAAACCATGTTCGGATATCTTATTGCGGATTTGTCCGCACTGAATGAGCAGCAGTATAAGCGCTACAAAAGCTGCTACTGCGGACTGTGCCGCAGCCTGAAAAACAGACACGGCCAGTTATCCAGACTTACTATCAACTATGATGTGAGCTTCCTTATTCTGCTCCTGTCATCTCTGTACGAGCCGGAGGAGGAGCAGGGGGAAGACGTCTGCCCCAGACACCCCAAGGCTCCTCAGAGCTGGACCTGCAGCCCGGTGAGCGACTATGCGGCGGATATGAATGTGGCTCTGGCCTATCTCAAGTGCCTGGACGATTGGGAGGACGACGGGAATCCCGGGGCCCTGTTTGAGGCCAAATGCCTGAAGTCGGCCTATGAAAAAGTGGAGGAGATTTACCCCCGTCAGTGCCGGGCCATAGACCTTGCGCTGGACCGTCTTCATGAGATGGAGAGGGAAAAGCTGGAGAACCCGGATGCTGCGGCCTCCTGCTTCGGCGATCTTATGGCGGAGATTTTCGTTTATAAAGAGGACCGATGGGCCGGCACTCTGCGCTCTATGGCTCATGCGCTGGGGCGTTTTATCTATCTGCTTGACGCCTGCATGGACCTGAATGCGGATACTCTGAGAAACCGTTATAATCCCTTGAGAAGATATTACGGACTGGAGGACAATGAGCAGCGATTCAGGGATATCCTGAAAATGCAGCTGGGGGAGTGCGTCTACTATTTTGATAAGCTGCCCCTGGTGGAAGATGTAGGCCTTATGAAGAATATACTTTGTGCAGGACTGTGGTCCGCTTTCAACCGTAAATTCAGCAAAAGAAAGGAATCCT
>CALWYF010000068.1 GCA_944385705.1 uncultured Oscillospiraceae bacterium
GGGTCTTTACGTTGCACACGCTGGTCATGTCGCTTATGAGCTGCAGGCTATCCTTGTCTCCGGTGACGATGACGCAGTCCCAGCCATCTCTCTCGCAGACTGAGGCGGCAGTACCCAGAATGTCATCCGCCTCATAGCCCTCCAGTTCATATCGGCGTATGCCCATGGCATCCAGAGTCTCCTTCAGCATGGGTATCTGCTCCGCCAGCTCCTCAGGCATAGCCTTGCGCTGGGCCTTATAACCCTCGTACTCCTTGTGGCGGAAGGTGGGGGCCTTCAGGTCAAAGCCGACGCAGACCGCCTCCGGCTTTTGCTCCTCCAGCAGCTTCTGCAATATGGCCAGGAAGCCGTATACCGCATTGGTGGGCCTGCCGTCCGGGGCATTGAGGGGGCGTACGCCGTAATAGGCCCGGTTCACAATGCTGTTGCCGTCCAATATCATTAGCTTCATTTGCCTTTAACCTCATTTCTCGCCCCGCAGGCGGATTATCTCGTCCCGCAGCTCGGCAGCAATTTCGTATTCCAGCATCTTTGCCGCCTTGTGCATCTTGTCCTCCAGGCTGGCAATGAGCTCCTTCCGCTCCCGATCCGTGAGCTTGGTGCCGTCGCTCCGGCGGACAGCAGACTTGGTGTCGGTGGATATCTCGATAAGATCCCTCACGCTCTTGACTATGGTCTTGGGTACAATTCCGTGGGCCTGGTTATAGGCCATCTGCTTCTCCCGGCGCCGGGCGGTCTCGTTGATACAGGCGCGCATGGAGGGGGTTATCGTATCGGCGTACATTATCACCTGGCTCTCTGCGTTTCTGGCAGCCCGGCCCACAGTCTGAATAAGGCTGGTCTCACTTCTCAAAAAGCCCTCCTTGTCCGCATCCAGTATGGCCACCAGGCCAACCTCTGGAATATCCAGACCTTCCCTCAACAGGTTTATGCCCACCAGCACGTCGAACTCTCCCAAGCGCAGATCCCGAATTATCTCCATACGCTCTATGGTGCCTATGTCATGGTGCATGTATCGGCAGCGTATGCCGGAATTGGACAGGTAGTCGGTAAGGTCTTCCGCCATCTTTTTGGTGAGGGTGGTAACCAGGCTGCGCTGACCCTTGGCAATACGGGCATTTATCTCCCCGATAAGGTCGTCTATCTGCCCTTCCACCGGGCGCACGAAGATCTCCGGGTCCAGAAGGCCCGTGGGTCGGATTATCTGTTCCACCACCTGGCCGGCCCGCTCTCTCTCATACTTTCCGGGAGTGGCGGAGACATACACCCGCTGGTGAATCCGCTCCGTAAACTCCTCAAACTTCAGCGGCCGGTTGTCAAAGGCGGAGGGCAGGCGGAAGCCGTACTCCACCAGGGACTCTTTTCTGGCCCTGTCGCCCCGGTACATGGCCCGCACCTGGGGCAAGGTCACATGGCTCTCGTCCACAAAAAGAAGAAAGTCCTTAGGGAAATAGTCCAGCAGGGTCATGGGCGGGCTGCCCGGGGCCCGGTTGGATATCACCCGGGAATAGTTCTCTATGCCAGTGCAGTAGCCCAGCTCCTGCATCATCTCTATATCGTAGTCCGTGCGCTGCTTTATGCGCTGGGCTTCAATAAGCCGGTTGTTGTCCTGAAAATATTTAACCCGTTCATCGCACTCCTTGCGGATGCGCTCTATTGCGGCAGCCATCTTCTCCTTGGTGGTTACGTAGTGACTGGCGGGATAAATGGCCACATGGCTGAGGTAGCGGGTTGGCTCCCCGGTCACCACATTTATCTCGCTTATCCTGTCAATTTCATCACCAAAGAATTCCACTCTTATGGCCTTGTCGTTGGAATAAGCAGGGAAAATTTCCAAGGTGTCTCCCCGGACACGGAACATGTTTCTCTCAAAAGCTATGTCGTTGCGTTCGTAGCGTATCTCCAGCAGCTTCCGCAGCAGCTGATCAAAGTCCCTGGTCTGGCCCTGCCGCAGGGAAATGACCATGTTTGCATAGTCGATAGGGTCGCCGAGACCGTAAATACATGAAACAGACGCCACCACAATTACGTCTCTTCTCTCAAAGAGGCTGGAGGTAGCGCTGTGGCGCAGCCGCTCTATCTCATCGTTTATGGAGCAATCCTTTTCTATAAATGTGTCGGTATGGGCTATATAGGCCTCGGGCTGGTAATAGTCGTAATAGGACACGAAATACTCCACGGCATTCTCCGGGAAGAATTCCCGAAATTCGCTGCACAGCTGGGCAGCCAGGGTCTTATTGTGAGCCAGCACCAGAGTGGGCCGGTTGAGCCTGGCAATGACGTTTGCCATGGTAAAGGTCTTGCCGGAACCGGTGACACCCAGCAGCACCTGCTCGTCGATGCCGTTTTCTATCCCGGAAACCAGAGCCTCTATAGCCTCCGGCTGATCTCCCGTGGGCTTATATTGGGAAACAAGTTTGAAGCTGTCCATAAATATCTCCTTCGGAGTACTCAGCGGTATTCAAATCTCTTATCCGCTGAATTTAAATTATACCACGCATCTCATTTTATCACAAGAGCAGCCTGGACTCCTGAAGTTTTTATTAATGAATTCGCCGCTTGAAGGAGCCATGCCGCCATGATATAATTGCAATAATTAAGAAAAGACGGTGAGTTTTATGAAGACGATCAATTCCATCGGCAGTGCAAAGCAGATAGTCTATGAGGTGGGGAAAGTAATAGTGGGCAAGGATGAGGTCATCATCAAAATGCTTTTGGCAATCCTGGCCCGGGGCCACATCCTCATGGAAGATATCCCCGGCGTGGGCAAGACAACCATGGCTCTGGCCTTCTCCCGGGCCCTGGGCCTGGACTACAACCGTGTCCAGTTCACCCCGGATGTGCTGCCTTCGGATATTACCGGCTTCTCCATATATGATAAAAACACCGGCAAAATGACCTATCAGCGGGGCGCCATACTCTGCAACCTGTTTCTGGCCGATGAGTTGAACCGGGCCACCAGCCGAACCCAGGCCGCCCTTTTGCAGGCCATGGAGGAGGGCGAGGTTACGGTGGATAACGTCACCTACCCTGTGCCCCAGCCTTTTATGGTCATTGCCACCCAGAACCCCATCGGCGCCAAAGGCACTCAGATGCTGCCTGACTCCCAGCTGGACAGATTTATGATACGGCTGAGCATGGGTTATCCGGACCCGGAGGCTGAGGCCGAGATGATACGCCGCAAGCAGCAGGGCATCAGCCTGGAGCAGGTGCAGCAGGTCGTCAGCCGTCAGGAGCTTATCGGGATCTGCGCTGAGGCGGAGCACACATATATAAAGGATAGCCTTATCGACTACATCGTCAAGCTCTGCACCGCCACCCGCAACGACTCCAGGATACTCCAGGGGGCCAGCCCCCGTGCCGCCCTGTCCCTTACTGCTCTTGCCAAGGCTGCCGCATGGATACAGGGCCGGGACTATGTTGTCCCCTCAGATATACGCTTCGTCTTTGCCGACTCCATTCAGCACCGCCTTATCTGGGCCAGCGATAACCTGTCCTTTAAAAAGCAGCGTTCTGTTGTGGACGAGCTCTTCTCCTCAGTGAGAGCCCCCGAAATCAGATGACCATGGTGACCTTGAACTTTTTTCTGTATTTATTTTTGTGCGGCCTGGCCTATCTCTTCAGCCTCACCTATGTGGGCTGGTTCGGCGGCTACCTGCTATGGGCCGTCATAGCGCTGCCCCCGGTGCTCACGCTGCTGTCATTGCCTGCCATGTTCTCCCTGCGCATAAGCTGCCGGGTGCCCGAACGGGTGAACCTGGGTGAGAGAGGCGAACTGAGCATAAAATTTTCCAACCGGCGGCTGCTTCCTGTGCGCTATTGCAGCTTCACTCTCAGGATTGTTAATTTATTCACCGGGGAAAGCATCAGCTACCCTATGCGATACGGCCTGCTGGATGACAGCGAGAGCATGATAAGTCTGCCCACGTCTTCCAGCGGCACCTTGCTGTGCTCCCTGGAAGACGAAAAACTCAGCAGCTATCTCGGTTTGCTTAAGCTTCGGCCCAAAAGGCAGTGGCAGGCCAAATGTACGGTCATGCCCAAGCCAAAGACTCCCAAAAACATGGCAAGTCTTGAGTCTCTGCCGCCGGTCAGCCAGAACTACCGTCCAAAGCCCGGCGGCGGATACTCCGAGGAACACGAACTGAGGCAGTATCGCCCCGGTGACAATATAAACTCCATACACTGGAAGCTCAGTTCCAAAACCGATGAGCTTATTGTCCGGGAGCCTATGGAGCCTATAGAAAGCAGCACCGCCGTGCTGCTGCACACTACTGGAGAGCTGGATCTGTCCCACCTGTACTGGCTTTCTCTTCGCCTTTGCAGCTGGAACATCGAGCACGTTATATACTTTGGCAGCGCCTCCGCCCTGGTTAGCAACGAGACCGATTGCCGTCGGGCAATGCTCCAGCTTCTTGCCCTACCCCGGGCCAAGTGCCCCTCTCTCAGCGGCAGCTTTGGCAGGGTCTTCGACCTGGAAAACGGGGAGGTGCACTGGCATTGAACAAATTCCTCAACCGCCTTTCCACCCTGTTTCTGATGCTCATGTCGGTGATCCCTATCGTACATCTTATAATGTACAGTTTTTCCCTCAGCGCCGACCAGCGTCTGCCCCTTTTCCTTATCGTAGCAGTGCTTTTCTGCTGGCTCATGTTCAGCTTCTGGCGTTTCTCCCTCCCTGGGATTCTCATTTGCCTTGCCCTGGCGCTGCTCTTTTATCAGGGCCGCAGTGAACTTTTGTCCCTGCAGTTTGAAGACATTGCCAACAGGATGGCGGTGACGTATTACAACCGCTTCGTTGCCTCAGGCTATGTCTATAGCGGAGCTGAGATAAGCCATACGGAGGCCATGTTCTTTGTAGGCTTCGTTTTATCAGCTCTCATGGGTCTGACTCTCAACTCCCGGGAGGACCGCATCTTCCTTCCCCTGCTGATATGTCTGCCCACAGTGTTTCTCTGTCTGCTGGTATACGGTCTCATGCCCGGCTGGGTAATGCTCTGTCTTTGTGCCTTCGTCTTTCTTCTGCTGTCTACCGGACGCATCAACGCCCCGGAGGGCAACACCGGCAAGAGCTTTCTTTTGCTTGTGCTTCCTGTGGCCATGGTACTGAGTCTGATACTGCTGTTTAAAAACCCGGACAATTATAACTATGAGGAACAGAAGCTGAGTCTGGTGGAACTGGCTCAGAATTTCACACAGGAGCTGACCTCATCAATCCGTGAGGGAGACAGTGTGCTGGTAAACGAACGTTTACCAGATAACTCAGGCGATGATTCATACGACGCCCTTGACGAACAGCTGAACATCAACGGCGAAGCTTTAGATATCTCATCCACACCCAATTCCTCTGCAATGCAGCAGGTCCTTATGTATGTGGAGTCCGGCGAGAGTGGGTACTTCTATTTAAGAAGCTGTTCCTTCGGTTCTTATACCGGCACCGGCTGGGGTCAAGCCCCGGATTACCCTGGGGACAGCATCCCGGCATTTTCCTCCCTGGCAGTTGCCGCCTCCGGGCTGGCTACTGAATCTACAATAGATATACGCCTCTCCAATGTGGACAGCTCCAGAAAGTATATCCCTTACTACTGTACTCTGGATTATGACAATGACTCCTATATTACAGGCGGCCAGGATCAGTACAGCCTGAGTTTTTACAGCTTCGATTCCAATTATGGTGCCCTGACCCTTCCCGCAGAACTGAGAGACCGAGAGCTGTCCTACCGGCAATTTGTATACTCAAATTACCTTGCGCTGCCGGACAGTACCAGAACATCCCTTCAGGATATTGCCGCTCAGAATTCCCTCTCCGGTGATACTGTTTATGAAACAGTTGCCCTGGTTGCGGAGTACGTGCGCAGCCGCTGCCCTTATAATATAGACACCCAGCCCTATCCCTCCGATGACTATGCCCTCTATTTTCTCACCCAGGCCACAGAGGGCTATTGTGTCCACTTCGCAACTGCTGCCACAGCCATGTACAGAGCTTTGGGTCTGCCTGCCAGAATGGTCACCGGCGTGGCCTTCAACGCTCAGGCCGGAGTTACTGTCACAGTTCTCGGTGAAAACGCTCACGCATGGACCGAGGTATATATAGACGGACTGGGCTGGCTGCCGGTGGAGGTCACTCCAGGCTCTTATGAGGGGCCTGCCATTGGAGGTATGGATGAAGAAACAGAAGAACAGCCAGCGTTGCCAAGTCCTGAGCCTCAAGGTAACGAGGTAAACGAGCGTTTACCTGACTCCTCAGAAAATGAAAATGTCTCTCGCTCGGAAGAGTCTGAGGAGCCGTGGGCACCCGGTCCCTGGCTGATAGCTTTTGCCTCAGTTCTTTTGCTTTTCCTCCTTGGTTTTCTCCGCTACAGAATAAAGTGCAGCATCTGGAAGCGCAGTCTCAAAGGTTCTAAAAATAAAGCGGCCCTCTCGGCATGGCGCTGCGCAAAACGCATATGCAGCTACGGCTCCTCTATGCCTGACGAGATAAAAACGGCAGCCCAGAAAGCCTTTTATGGCAGAGGACTGGACAGCCGGGAAGAGCTGGAGGCCGGTCTTCAGCAGCTTGAAATTATGAGGGAGAAGACCTATGCTTCACTGCCTTGGTACAAGAAGCTGAAATTCAGATTCTACGACGGTCTTAAATAAAGCTCAAGTTGAAACAAGGAGGGCTCACACCCTCCTTGTTATTTTATAATTTCATTCAGCGGCGGCTCATGAGTTCCAGTGCCTTGCTGAGCAGCTCTGCTGCGTCGATACGGCTCAAGGTCTCCTCCACCAGCTGACTGTCCTCCATTATACCGGAGGCGCTGAGGTTGGCACAGGCCTGAGCAGTTTCCGGGGCCAGAGTCTCATCCAGCTGGATATAGTTCACGTCGTTCAGGTCCAGAGCCTCATTGAGCATCAGGACGGCCTCGGTTTTGCTTATTGGTACATCCGGCTGAAAACAGTCGCTCTCTCCCTCTATGCTGTCCATGCCGCACATTACAGTGGTAGCAACATAGGGTTTCATCCAGGCTGGAATATCCTCATCGTCGCTGTAACCCGTGTTCATTACTCCGGAGATTATGGGCTCGTCGGAGACTATGAGGCACATGCTTAGAAACTCGCCGCGGGTGACGTGTTTATCTGGGTAGAAGCAGTATTCCCCGCCTATCTGCTCCCCGGTGAACACATCCTCCTCGCTCATGAGCAGCGCCGCATATTCCCCTGCACTGCCCTTCATGTCGGAATAGCTTACGTCCTTTTTCTGCTTGTCTATGCGTATGATGACCGTAGCTTCCTGAGATACGTTGCCCTCAGAGTCCGTGGCCCGGTAGCCGAAATAGTCCTTGCCCTTTTTATCCTGATTGGGTGTGTATACAAAGCTGCCGTCGGTTGCCAGCTCTATATGGCCCTTTACAGGCTGAGTGCTTATCTCAAATTTTACTACGTCGTTTTCCGGGTCAAAGGCACTGAGCTGACCGCTGACAGATACATTTCTGAAAGTGCGCAGCTCCAGATTCTCAGCCACAGGTGCGCTGCCTGCCGCCATGGCCGGATATACCATCCCGGAGCACAGCAGCAGAGCCATTACCACCAGAAATGCAGATATAAAAACACGTTTCATGTATTGCCCTCCTCTTTCTGTTTCTGAGACTATTTTGCGCCGCAGTGAGGCAAATATACAAAAGCTGTAGACAAGCATTTGCTGTCTATGATAAAATACCGCCATACATTTAGGGAGGATAAATATATGGAAATCACGGCCGCAGCTCAGTGGCTTAACAGCACTTTTGCATCCTTCGACCAGAGCGTCACTCTTTTGGTCCATCGGCTTTACGATATTGGGGGAGGCTTTTTCTCGCCCTTCTTTGAGTTCATCTCCCTTTTGGGAAAGGACGGCATTTTCCTCGTGCTGCTGTCCCTGGCCCTGATGCTCTTTCGCCCAACCCGCCGCTTCGGCACCGCCATGCTCTTTGGAGTAGCCATCGGCGCACTGTTCACTAACCTGTTTCTGAAGGTCGTCATTGCCCGACCAAGGCCCTATGCAGATGAGAACAGTATCTTTTATCAGCTGTGGCTCATGATGGGCCAGCATATGGAGAGCGACAAGAGTTTTCCGTCGGGCCACACTACGGCAGCCTTCTCCACAATGACAGCCCTTTTCTTTACCGGCAACAAGCGCTACAGCTGGACGGCCTTTATCTTTGCCATACTTATGGGCATATCCAGAATATATCTGGTGGTCCACTTCCCCTCCGATGTATTGGGCGGCATAATCGTAGGTTTCATTGCCGGCTGCATTGGCGCTTTCCTGGCCCATAAGCTGCCGGAGAGGTGGTATTCCTTCAGTATCTCTAAAAGAAAGGCAGGGGAAGCTCCGTGTTCGGATTCGGCAAACCAAGATTCAAAGGCGTAGACAAAAAATACATCAGTGACCCGGAACATATAGAAGACTATGAGTCTACCCAGGCCATAGGCCGGGTCAGGCTGGGCAAGCTGTGCCTCTACTACAAGGATCTGGGGAAGAAGTATTATGTACCCTATGACTACATAGAGAGGGCTTTCTGCCGCATCAACGAGTGCCAGCCTGACGACAGCCCAGCCTATTATTACTATCGGCTCATTCTGGTACACGGAGATAAGGAGTTTGCCAACCTCATCTTCAATGAGGAAGCCGATGTGGACCGGCTGCTGGAACTCATAAAGGAAATCAACCCAAAGGTGGCCATTGGCTATGTTCCCCCTGCCGACGGCAAACGGAGATTTTTCTTCTGAGCTCAATAGCTGTTATACTTACGCAAAAGCCATGCCCGGACGGATAGCGTCCGGGCATGGCTTTTATTATCGTTTTCAGTTCCTGCTTCCCCGGGAAATGTTTGCTCTAGGAGCCACAATCATTTGGCCAGCCGCTTTACCAGTTCCTCATCCGCCTGGGTCATGACGGTCTTGTAATCGGTATATATCACCTTGCCCGGCAAGGCCCCTGCGGGCTTGCGAACAAAGCGGAGCATGGTGTAGTCTACGGCTATCTTTCCTCCATCCCGGCCCTGAGAGTAATAGGCGGCAATGGCCGCAGCCTGGGATATGGCCAGGGGCGTGGGCTCCCTGTCACTGCATCGGAGTATCACGTGGCTACCGTGTACCTTCTGAGTGTGGAACCAATAGTCCGTGCGGCGGCACAGCTTGGTGGTCAGCTGGTCGTTTTGGATATTGCTGCGTCCTGCCAGGACCTCGAAGCCGTCGTCAGTGACAAAGCGCAAAGGTGCCTGGGCTTTTATCCGGCTCTGCTTGCCGCCGGATTGACGGCGGATATAGCCGGTCTCCTCCAACTCCCGGCGAATATCGGAGATGTCCTTCTCACTCTCGGAAAGGCTGAGCATCTCCAGAACGCTGTTCAGGTAGTCCAGCTGAGTCTCCCCTTGGGCAATAAGGCCAGTGAGGTGGCTCCTTGCTCCCTTTAGTTTGTTGTACTCCCTGAACATTGCGGCGGCGTTCTGCTGTGGCGTCTTCAGTGGGTCCAGCGCTATCTCTATCTCCCCGCAGTCCGGGTCATAATAGTCCTGGCATTTAAGCACCCGGTCCCCTCTCTTTATCCGGTAGATGTTGGCAGTGACCAGCTCCGCCATTTTCCTAACCTGGTCCCTGTTCTCCGTGCGGCGCAGCTCCTCGCTCTGACCTGCCAGCTTTCGCTGGAGGCGATCCCTCATAGTGCGCACGGTCTTATACAGCTGGTGACTGCGGCGGCGCTGCTGCTCCGCCCGTTCCCATCGGGAATAAAAGCTGTCCAATAACTGGGAGAATCTCTCCTCCTCCCGGCAGCTCATGGCCTCGCCATACTGGCCTATTTTCATAAAGCTGAAGTCTGAAGGTTTGTCCCCATCCCAGAGGATGTAAGGGCGCATATCTCCCGCTTTCACACTATCCACAAAGGCGTCCAGCAGCTGTGGCAGGGTCTCAAAGCTGCCGGAACAGCGGTAAGCCAGCTCCCGGCACACCAGGGGCGACAGACCGGAAAAGCTGCCCAGGAGCCATTTATCCATGCTCTCCCCCGGGTCTGCCCGGGCTATAAGCTCCCGGCGCTGCTCAGGCTCCGTCTCCATCAAAGCGGGCTTATCCTGCTTCGGCGGCAGACGGTATATCATCCCAGGCAGCATACGGCGAAGAGCGTCCCCGGCAAAGTCCGCGCGGCGCATACAGTCAATTATCCGGCCGTCTCCGTCCACCAGAATGATGTTGGAGCTGCGGCCTATCAGTTCCGCTATAAGGAGCTTACGGCTGGCATAGCCCATCTCGTCATGGCCCTCCAACTCCATTATCAGCATGCGTTCCCAATCCGGCTGGCGGACGGAAACTATTCTGGCTCCCACAAGATGCTTTCTCAGCAGCATACAGAACATGGGCGGTTCCGCCGGGTTTTCAAAACTGCTCTCCGTGAGCTGTACTCTGGCCCGGCCTGTACCTGCGGACAGCAGCAGTTTCAGATTCTCTCCCTTGGAGCGCAGGGATATAAGCAGCATGTCCTTCTCAGGCTGCTGCACCTTATCTATCCTGCCTCCTTCTATCTTCTCCCGCAGTTCCCCGGTAAGGGCCGAGAGATATATTGCGTCAAGTGGCATTGCATGTATTCTCCATTATCACGGCAAAA
>CALWYF010000069.1 GCA_944385705.1 uncultured Oscillospiraceae bacterium
TATCCATAGCGGCGCTCATAACAGGCACATTCAGCTTGATCTTCTTGGTGAGCTGGGTGCAGAGGTCCACGTCTGCCGGCAGCACATCGCTCTCTGCCGGGACGAGAAGCACGTCGTCAAAGGTAAGGCCCTCACCTACAAAACGGCTGGAATAAAGTTCGCTGAGACCCATATGATAAAACCCCTTTCAAATTTATAAAATTCTGCGGCAGTCGGAAACTTAGCCTCTGCCGCAGTTGATTTACGCTATTCTACCAGATTTTCCGACAAAGTCAACTGCAAATTGTCCTTGGTTCCAAAAATTTACATTTGATATATAGCCACAATAAGCGGCATAGTAACTATGCACAGCAGAGTGGAAAGCACATTTATGGAACAGGCGTCATGCTCGTTGGCTCCGTAGACCTGGGCCATTTGGGTGACGGTAGCTGCGGCGGGGGCCGAGGCTGCCAGCAGACTTATCATCAGCACCTTTTCCGCATTGGGCAGGTCGCTGTGGTCTGCGCCTATGCGCAGAAACAGCACAGTGACAAGAGGCATCACCACAAGGCGCATTGCCGTTATGAACCAGGTGCGCCGGCGCAGGAAGATATCCTTCATATCCATACCGCCGATAAGCATACCCACCACCAGCATGGATACTGGCCCTATGGTGCTGCCCACGGTGTCGACGGTGCTCTGGAGGAAGGAGGGCAGCTCCAGGCCGGTAAAGAACAGAATGACTCCCAGGAACACTGAGATCATGTTCACATTGGTGAGTATCTTCTTCAGGTCCATGTGGTGCTCGTTGCAGATGGTGCTCTTGCAGTGGCTCCACTGGAGAGGCACCTGGACGCAGATGAAAGCGCAGGTGTATATCACCCACTCCGGCCCCAGGATCGAGCTGACGATGGGAATTATTAGATTGCCCGCATTGGTGTATATTATGGAGGTCTGCTCCACGGCATCCAGCTTCAGAGGCTTTTTGAGCAGCGTCACCGAAATGATGTAGACAGCGTGGATGACCACCGCTGCCGCCAGACACAGCAGCAGCCCGGAGACGATATCGGGATTGCTCTCTATCTGAAAGGCGGAGATTATGCTGCAGGGGCAGATAAGATAGAGACACAGCACGGACAGAGTGTGGCTGTCCTCGGAGCGGAGCAGGCCGCAGCGCACTATAACATATCCTGCCAGCATTATAAGGAACAGGGAACACAGTTTTCCTAAAAGTGCAATACCCATGCAATAACCTCGTCTTTCTCTCTACTGTCCCACATTATAGTGATTTTTCACAAAATTTCAAGCACAAAAACATACAAAATGCCGGTGCCTCCAAGCAGGCACCGGCAGTCAATCTTACTATATTCCGCACCATATTCTACGATAATTATTGTTTTCGTCTAGAATGGCCAGCTGGGCAGCCAGCCCAGTAGTTTGGTAGCTGCGGCATTGTCCACCGGAGCTCCGGAGAGGGCCGGATAAAACAGCGCAAACAGAGCCAGGCAGCCAAAGGCAAAGCTCCATGCGTAGGCTTTACCTCGGCGGCAGTTCAGCTCCATAAGTCTGAAGATATAGCCCATGGTCAGCACCAGAAATACGGTGCAGGGGAAATAGTGGTACTCGAAGGTGAGACGTGAGACGAAGACCCAGGGCAGCAGCTGGGCCAGATAGCCCAGAAGAATAAAGGCAGCCTTCTGGTCCCTGCGGCCTATAGCCAGGTATCCCAAGGCAAAGAGGCCTATAAAGCCGCCCCAGCACAGTGCCGGGTTCACAAAGGCCCCAAAGCTGGAGCGTATCCCCTCCGGCAAATACTGGAGATAGTAGAGTATGGGCCGGATGTCGAATATCCACTGGTACCAGCGGGAGGAATAGGGATGGGTGGCCTCTATGGTGGAGTGGTAATTGAACATATACTCCTGATTGTCCAGCACCATTTTCAGGTAATCCATGCTGAACAGGGACAGGCCGCCCCGGGCCTGGGCATAGGGGATATAGGAGAGATAATAGATAGTACAGGGCAGCAGCACGAAAAACACCAGGCAAAAAGCGCAGTTTTTCAAGAAGGCCCTGATGCCCCGGCGGGCGTTCTTTATCCAATACCAGGCCCATATCAGCGCCAAGCCCGCCCCGGCATAGAGGCAGGTCCACTTGCTGGCTGCTCCAAGGCCGAAGAAAAGGCCGGAGAGAGCCAGGTATCTCAGCTTGTTCTTCGTAAAGAACAGGTACATGAAGAGATACATCAGCAGGATAAAGAAGACTGCATAGGTATCTATAGTGGCAATGCGGGTCTGGACGAAGTGCATGAAGTCCGCGGCAAAGACCAGGGTGCCCGCAGCCGGAGCCGTTCTGCCCCCAAAGAGCTTTTTAAGGAAGACATACATCAGCGGCAGCATCAGTACCCCTAAGAAGGTACCGGAAAAGCGCCAGCCAAAGGGAGTCATGCCGAATATCGTTATGCCCAGGGCAATTATTTCCTTGCCCAGAGGCGGGTGGGTTATCTCATAGGGATAGACCCCGTTGAGATTTTCCCAGGCAGTGCGGGCATGGTATATCTCGTCAAAGTAGCTGGAGTTCATAAAGGTCTGCTCCGCCGGGCACAGCTCCTGTTCGTCGGTGAGGGCCGCCTCGTTGCTGGAAGCAGAGATGATGTTCCCCTCTCCGTCCCTGGCCACCAGCTCCCCCAGCCACACGTTGCCCGTGGCGCTGATGCGCAGATAGCCCGCAGGCAGTCCGCCCTCCAGCTCCACCTTGTTCCACTTCAGCACCTCACCGTGGGTCTGGCTGAAGCTGGTGAGGGGGCTGTAATTCTCCCCGTCGGTGGAAAACTCCAACGTGTAATCCCCTATGCCTACGCCGCTGTACAGCATGAACTCCCGGGTCCCGCTCTCCTCCAGCTCAACTATGGCGCTGCGCTGCTCCATGTTCACAAAGCTCTCCGGGGCCTGAGTGTCCCCCAGATTCAGAAAAGCTACGCAGGCATAGGCCAGGCTTATTCCAGCCATAATGGCGGCGTCCACCCTGTCCAGACGGCGGCCGCCCGGCCTGTCCAGAGTGCAGCGCTGCAGGTCCGGCAGGCCCAGGTAAAAGATTATAAGCAACAAGGCTGCCAATATGGGCAGCGAATATTCAGCAATAATTTCCATAGCAAAAAACGCGGACAGGCTGAGGGGCACAGAAGCACCCCTCAGCCGGAGCCAAATTCAGATTTCTTTCAGTATCATGTGCAGCTGATGCACGTCTTGTAGCACATAATCCGGCTTGCGTTCCGCAGCCTCCACCATGGCCCTGTCCGTCTCCCCGGACAGCACCAGCACCGACACCGACCCAGCATTCTGGGCTACCGCTATATCCGTATATAGCCGGTCTCCCACAGCGCATATCTTTTCGTTGGGTATGCCGGTCATCTTGGATATCACATCTATCATGTTCCGGTTGGGCTTGCCGATATAATTGGGCTTCTTCCCGGAAGAGGCGGTAAGCAGGGCGCAGATACTGCCGCAGTCCGGCAGCACCTCGTCGTTTGGCATGGGACAGACCCAGTCGGGATTTGCGGCAATGAATACGGCGCCCCGGCGCAGGAAATGGCAGGCCTTGTTCAGCTTTTCATACACCAGCTCCGTGTCAAAGCCGACTACCACCACATCAGCCTCTTCCTCCACCAGCTCTATGCCGTAGCTAAGCAGCTCCCGGCGGAAAGCCTGGGTGCCCACCAGGTACACCCTTGCCCCCGGGTGGTTCTGGTTCAGGTACATGCCGGTAGCCATTCCTGAGGTGAACACGTTCTCCGCCAGGCAGGGAAAACCCAGTTTTCTCAGTCTGCTTATATAGTCTGTGCCGGCCCGGGAGGAATTATTTGTAAGGTAAATGTATTTCTTCCCCAGAGTTGGCAGTTCCTCCATCAGCTCTATGGCCCCTTCATATACCTGGTCTCCCAGGTACAGGGTGCCGTCCATGTCAAAGAGGAAAAGCTCCGTATTCTTCAGTTTGCCGTAATCCATATTTTCTTATTCCTCGTCTGCTTCCGCCCAGCTCAGGGCGCAATTCACAGCCCTGTGCCAGCCTTTCAAATTCTGTATGCGTTTGTGCTCCTCCATAGAGGGGGAGAAAATGCGTTCTATGGCCCAGTTGTTCCTTATGTCGTCCAGGCTCTCCCAGTAACCTACAGCCAGCCCTGCCATATATGCGGCACCCAGGGCCGTAGTTTCTATGCACTGGGGACGGTACACATCACAGCCTATTATATCACTTTGAAACTGCATCAGGAAGTCATTTGCGCAGGCGCCGCCATCCACCTTCAGTTCCCCAATCTTAATCCCGGAGTCCCGCTCCATAGCTCTGGCAATATCATAGGTCTGGTAGGCCAGGGACTCCAGAGTGGCCCGGACCAGGTGAGCCCGGCTGAAGCCCCGGGTCAGGCCCACGATAACACCTCTGGCCCGCTGGTTCCAATAGGGTGCGCCCAGACCGGTGAAGGCGGGCACCACATAACCTCCCGCTGCATTCTCCGTCCTTTGGGCATATTCAAGGCTTTCGGCGGCATCGGAAATGACTCCCAGTTCGTCCCTGAGCCACTGGATAGCCGCACCGGCCACGAATATACTGCCCTCCAGAGCGTAGAGCACCGTGTCCCCATAGCTCACAGCTATGGTGCTTATCAGTCCGTTTTCGCTGACCACCGGCTTGTCCCCGGTATTCATCAGCAGAAAGCAGCCGGTGCCGTAGGTGTTCTTCAGGTCCCCGGGCTTGACGCAGCACTGGCCGAAGAGAGCGCACTGCTGGTCTCCGGCAGCCCCGGCTATAGGTATCTCCCCGCCGTAGAGCTCGAAGTCCGTCTTGCCGTACACATAGCTGGAGGGTTTCACCTCCGGCAATATGCATTCCGGTATATCCAGCAGCTCCAGCAGTTCCTTGTCCCAGCACAGCTCATGGATGTTGTAGAGCATGGTGCGGCTGGCGTTGGTGTGGTCCGTCACATGGACCCGGCCGCCGGTGAGCTTCCAGATGAGCCAGGTATCTATGGTGCCGAAGAGGAGTTTCCCCGCCTGGGCCCGCTTTCTTGCCCCGGGCACATTGTCCAGGAGCCACTTTATCTTGGAGCCGGAAAAATATGCGTCCGGCACCAGGCCGGTCTTTTTCCTTATGGCGTCTCCGTGGCCATCGGCCACCAGCTTGTCTATGATGTCCGAAGTACGGCGGCACTGCCACACTATGGCGTTGGCTATGGGTTCTCCGGTCTCCTTGTCCCAGATGACCGTGGTCTCACGCTGGTTGGTTATGCCTATGGCGGCAATGTCGTCCGCCGTTATGCCCAGCTTTGCCATGGCCGCTCTGGACACTTCCAGAGTTACATCCCAAATCTCTTCTGCATTGTGCTCTACCCAGCCGGGCTGAGGAAATATCTGTCTGAATTCCTTCTGAACGCTGGTGCAGATGTTGCCGGTCTTGTCAAAAAGGATACAGCGGCTGCTGGTAGTGCCCTGATCCAAGGACATTATGTATTGCATAGCTTTTTCCTTTCCGTCGTTTTTTAATTCATTTTTAAAAAGAGGCGGCAGCGCGTCGCCTCTTTATCCTCACTGTCATTCAACTCTTTTCTGAGCTTTTGCCCTCACTCAACTATCAGCCTTCTCATCCGGTTGAGAGTCAGCCGGTTGCGGATCGCCATTGAGGCGTCCAGGGCAAAGCCCTTCAGGCTCTCATCCACGCCCAGATCCGCAAGGCAGTATTTTGCGCCAATGGCCTTGAACAGCTCCGTCAGTTCCTCTGCGCTGGGTATAGTGGCTATTATCTCCCGTATCTCCTGCCAGTGCTTCTGGATGTTGTGCTCATCAAAGGTAGCAAGAACATCGTTTTCACATTCCTTGAATATACCTTCGGCCAGATCACCGAATACCTCACGTACCCAGGCTTCATCCAAAGGCTTGAACGGTCTGACTTCCACGCTCTCCCTCTCCGCCAGGCGGTGGTACTCCTCAGCGCAGATCACCGTGCCCACGCCCACGCACTCACCGTGCATACCGTGGGCATTCTCAAAGCCCTTGGGCTTCATCTCCACCAGGTGGGCTATGAGGTGCTCGGCTCCCGAGGCAGCCCTTGAGTGATTCAATATCTGCATGGTAAGGCCGGAGAGCATCTGGGCATAGGCCATGGCTTCAAACTCCACCGGCTTTCCGTCCCTCATCTCATAGGCACACTTCACCATGGTGTCCAAAGCCTCCTGGGCCATGCTGCATACCATGGGGCAGAAGTATTCTCCGGAGACCAGATGGGCTATTTTCCAGTCGGCAATGGATATGTATTTGGAGAGAATATCCTGCATGCCTGATACTGTGAGAAAATGGGGGGCTCCCTCTATGATGTTCATATCGCAGATAACTGCGCTGGGAGCAATCATGGGTATGGACTTCTTGTGTCCGTCAATAACGATGGAGCAGATGTTGGCGGTAAAGCCGTCGGAGGACACCAGAGTGGGAACCGCCACAAAGGGAATGCCCAGCTGATAGGCGCTGTAGCGGCCGAAATCCATCAGTGTACCGGCACCTACGGCCACGATGAAATCCGGCTTGCGCCGGAGCTTTTTCATCATATCTTCAATAAGGCCCTTCTCCGAGTGCAGGCCCTGGGCCTCCAGGACTATCTCCTGGTCAGCCTTTACATGCACCATGGAGGGGAGATTGTAGGTGTTGGTGTCATATATAACCGTGCGAAATCCTGTCAGCCCGCACTCTTCCATGTAGCTGTCAAAGGAGTTCAGGGCTCCATATTCGCAGACCACAAGTTTAGTGCGCAGCTCATGCACCCGGCCGCATTCACATTTTCCAATATATTTGGAAGTATCAAGTATCATAGGCAGTCACCTCCGCAAGAGAGAGCCAAGGGTCCGGCCCCTTCGGAACCGGCCGCTTGAAAATTAGTTGAAATCTTTAAAGTATTTTTCAAATATTATATACGCAAAACAAGGCATGCGCAAGGCAAATCTGCCATATTAAGGCAAATTTAAAATATTATTCAAAAAAATTTCATGTTAAATTTTCCCCATACCTGGTGGGACAATGGCCATGACCCCAGGCCGGACCGGCTTGAGGAAAGGGCCGCCGCCGAAGCGACGGCCCCTTGGTCTACACTAAGCAAATAGTCAAGCAAACTTTAGAACGGGAAAAGCATGTCTGTGGCAATACCATTTGGAATAATAGTGGTTACGCACATCACAATGGCATTTATTCCGCCTGCTGCCCAAGCATTTCCAGTCTTCTTGTAAATATACCTTGCGCTGTAGGCTGCAAAAATAAGGCAGGGAGCTACGGCAAAGGCACTTATTGCTGCCATGCCACCGTCCGGACTCCACAGTGAGTCATATTTATACAGGTGAGTATACTGTATAATTATATAAAGCACAAGGCCAAGAGAGTTTCCTACTGCGCAAATAGTTGTAGACAACCAGTCCGGTACATCCATATATCTTGTATTCGCATTAAATATCGCATTAGGAATATAGAATATCATCCACATCGGCAAATACGATACAAAGACTATAGGAAGTTTTTCAAGTTCAGGTGCCATAACTACCAGTGAGCAAATACGGAAGTCCGCATCAAATACATATCTGGCTATATATGACGGGATAAACATGATTGCAACTACGGTTGCTGAGAAAAGCATCGTAAGTAAAAACTGGCTTATACTATTGAAGGCTCCGGTTTTAAAAGGATTATCAATTTCAACCTTATCCTTAGCAAAAAGTATACGCCTGCAATAATAAGTCACAATGATGACTGCCAGCAGTATAATGCCGGATATGACTGTCCAAACACCTATTCCGTTTGCCACGTCGGATTGGGCGGGATACGTTGTCGGATTTACTAAGGAAGCGCCTAGTGGGTAGTATTTATCAAACGTTGTGAATGATATATACACAAGCGCTGCAACCGTAAGTATAACAAGTATCAGTTCCTTAGGATTCTTTAGCGAGCTGCCCTCTTTAATGCGCAGACATTCCCTCTTCACTCCTGCAAAGACTCTGGTGTCAATAAGTATATCAACTATTGGGAAGAGAAGCATAAAGAAGCCTATCAAACCAAGTACCTCGAAAGCTACCATTATGGGCCATACCTGTTTATCCGTAGGAATAAAGTCTGCTCCTGCCGGAGTTCCAAAGGCAGAATAGATTCCGTCCAGAGTAAAGGCCGTTCCGGTATTTGTAAAATGGAACATGGGATGAGTGATTTTAGGATTGCAAAGCCGTATTGCCGTATCTTCCGTTATTGCTTGACCAGCAGCCGGGCTGGCCAGTTCTCCATCTACAGTATACCATTGGCCCTCAGTAACAGCTTCCGAACTAAATTCTGGGTAAATTGTTTTGATAAAGCTTTTGCCCATTTCGTTTTTCAGAATATTCGGAGAGTCAAAATATACCGTATCAAATTCATCATAGTATCCGACGCCAACAGAAGTAATCATTCCTTCAAGCTGTTCGCTTCCCAACTGAGTCATGCCCATCGTACCAGCCTGCATTACAAGTGCCGCTATTCGCTGAGTTGAATCCGAAGTATTCATTGCAAGAACTGCACCTGCACTGGCATTGCCGCCCATTGAATGACCTGTAATACCTACCTGATTCTCATCGACACATCCAAGGCTCATCACATACTCAACCGCCGCTTCTGCACCCAGTGAACCATGAGTCAGTTCATCAATTCCTTGATCTGAATAACCATGTCCAGCCATATCTATCGATACAACAACAAAACCTCTGCGAGCAAGTTCGACATAATTATTCAGTTGCATTTCTTTGCTGTTATATTTTCCGTGCACACATACAACAGCCGGTACAGGATTATCATCACTGGCATTTTCAGGTATCAGTGTTATAAACGATATATTTGCCCTAGTGCTCTCTGTAAACGTAACCTGAATATTCTTTCCATATGCTGCGTTGTTTTCTCTGATAATGTCTGCCACCTCAGTCAATGAGCCTGTAAAAACACTGACATCGGTCTTGCCCCAGTTGCTCTGCATGCACGAACTTCCAATCATGCTTATCAGGCAAAGGGCCAAGGCAATACAGAGCACAATTTTGGTACTTTTCTTGATTTGCTTCATCTCTTTTCATCCTTTCTCAAATATTTTTCGTTTTTGCGGATTATCTTTCTCCGCCTTATGGCTTCATGTTAACTAATAATTTATGTATATACAAGATACTTGATTATCGTCAAATATAATATTTTTATACGGTAAATTTGTCCTGTATTTTTGTTTTGCTGTGAAATATAGATAAAAAAATAACTTCACCAACAGTTGCCTTTGTGCTTTGTGCAGAATGTCTCAGGAACCGGTTTACAAATTTTTATAAAAAAAGAGCCCTGGCACCGGCCGGAACTCTTTGTCTTATCATCTGTATTTATGCTGTCTATACACAAGCGGGGTGGTTCCCTCGAACTTTTTGAACACGCTTATAAAATAGCTGGAATCCATATATCCCAGCTCCTGAGCTATCTGCACAACGCTGTCGTTGCTGCTGCGAAGCTGCTCCTTCGCCCACTGTATTTTTTGACGGTTTACATAATTTATAAAGTTCTCACCCAGCTCCCGCCGAAACAACCGGGAAAAATAGCTGGGGCTCAGGTGGCACAGCTTGGCCATCTCGCTCATAGTCACCATCTCATGCCGGTGATTTTTCACATAGGCTACCGCTGGATACACCGGGCTGCTCTTTGGCAGCTCAGGCTCCCCGCCATAGATTTCCCCCACCGCCGGATTTTTCAGTTCCTGTATCTCCTGGTTTCCATGGGCTCCATGCATATTGCTGTTATGCAGCAGGAACCTATAGGTCATAGCCTCATTTTCCGTATTTACCGCCCGGTCCACTATATAGTTGACCATAGCGTTTATAGTATCCGCCACGGCAACAATACGCCTGTACTCCATTTCCGGCAGGCGTTGGTATTTTTCCAGCAGATCCTGCCTGGCAGTATCACTCTCAGCCTGGAAAGAGCTTATTTCACTGACCAGACGCTCCACCTTTGCCTCTGTATCGTTGTTGGGTATGCGCACCTGGCCGAACATTACGGCTCCAAGATACCTGTCCCCCACCATCACCGGCACCGCCACATCCACTATCCCGCAGTGGCACAGATAGATATACGGTCTGCCCAAACGTACCGCCTCCAGTCCGGCCAGGGCGTCGCACCGGAAACACCGCTTGCGTGAAATTGGATTTTCCCTTATCACGCTGCAAAAATCCGTGCGGCAGCTGTGCTTGGTTATTGGGTTGCCTTTGAAATCTATGGT
>CALWYF010000070.1 GCA_944385705.1 uncultured Oscillospiraceae bacterium
CCTTAAAGGGCCTTTTTCCAAGAATGTCCCCGGACAGGCATAAAAGTATAATCGCCAGCGCCAGGATGATACCGGCGGCAGATAATATCAATCTGTGCTTCATAGTCCCATCAGCAGCTTCTTTCCTAGTCCTTGAACGGTGCGGCAAAAAGCAGAACCATCAGCAGAACATAAGCCCCATACAGTAGGTATGTCACACCGTTGCCCCATGGAAAGGAGGACGCAGGGTGACCCAAGGCATAAAGGCAGAAAGCAACTGCCGCAAGCAGCATCAGCCCTGCTATGATCCTGGAAGTTTTTTTCTTCATCTTCTGCCCCTTTTTCTCCGCCTCTTAAAATTATTTTATCTTAAGCAGGCGGAGAAATCAAGGAAGAATCCCACAGTTCGGAAAATTGGAATTTCAGAGCTTATATACAAACAGGCAGCGCATGGCGTTAAGCACCGCCAGCACCATAACGCCCACATCCGCAAATACGGCCAGCCACATGTTTGCAATGCCCAGAGCTCCCAGGACAAGGCAGATCAGTTTGATTCCAATGGCAAAGACTATGTTCTCATATACGATACCCAGGCACTTTCTGGAGATCTTTATGGCCTTGGCTATCTTCAGCGGGTCGTCGTCCATGAGCACCACATCCGCTGCCTCTATGGCCGCGTCGGAACCCAGGGCCCCCATGGCTATGCCTATATCCGCTCTGGCCAGCACCGGAGCGTCGTTTATGCCGTCGCCTACGAAGGCCAGCTTTCCTTCCTTCTTCTCCTCTTTCAGAAGCTCTTCCATTTTCTGGACCTTATCTCCCGGCAGCAGCTGACTGTACACCCGGTCTATGCCCAGCTTCGACGCTACATGCTCGGCCACGGCTTTGATGTCTCCCGTGAGCATCACGGTCTTTTCCACGCCGGCTTCCTTAAGGGCCGATATCGCCGCCTTTGCATGGGCCTTTACCACGTCGGAGATAAGTATATGCCCGGCATACTGTCCGTCAATGGCCATGTGGATTATAGTCCCCACGCTGTGGCAATCCCTGTACTCCACTCCAAGCTTCTTCATCAGCTTGTCATTGCCGGCAGCCACCTGCCGTCCGTCCACCGTGGCCATTACACCGGCGCCGCTTATCTCCTGTATATCCTTTACCCGGCTTCTGTCCGGCTCCTGCCCGTTGGCCTTTATCAGGCTCTTGCTTATGGGATGGGAGGAAGCACTCTCTGCCAATGCGGCATACTCCAGAAGCTTTTTATCTTCCATTATACTGTGATGTATCCCTTCCACTTCAAAGACGCCTTGGGTAAGGGTGCCGGTCTTGTCAAACACTACGCAGTCGGTTTTGGACAGTGTTTCCAGGAAGTTGGAGCCCTTTATCAGTATGCCGGCCCGGCTGGCTCCGCCTATGCCCGCAAAGAAGCTGAGGGGTATGCTTATGACCAGTGCGCAGGGGCAGCTTATTACCAGGAAGGTCAATGCCCGGTATATCCACACTCCCCACATGGCCTCAAGGCCCATAAAGAGCAGGCGAACAAGGGGCGGCAGAATTGCCAGAGCCAAGGCGCTGTAACAAACTGCGGGGGTATATACCCTGGCAAACTTGGAGATAAAGTCCTCCTGCCTGGACTTGCACTCGCCGGCATTCTCCACCAGTTCCAGAATCTTGGAGACAGTGGACTCCTCAAACTTTTTGGTGGTGCGCACTTTCAGCACACCGCTCATATTGATGCAGCCGCTTATGATCTCGTCCCCAACTCCCACATCCCGGGGGAGGCTCTCGCCGGTAAGGGCGCTGGTATTCAAGGCGGAACTGCCTTCGGTCACGGTACCGTCAATGGGCACTTTCTCCCCCGGCTGAACTACAATGATGCTGCCCGGCTCTGTCTCATACGGGTCCACTCTGATGAGTTTGCCATCCTGCTCAATGTTGGCATAGTCAGGACGGATATCCATAAGCTGGCTTATATTCCTGCGGCTCTTCCCAACAGCGTAGCTTTCAAACCATTCGCCTATCTGATAGAAGAGCATAACCGCTATGGCCTCGGCATAGTCCCCGTTTTCGTATATGGCCAGGGCCAGGGCGCCAAGGGTAGCCACCGCCATGAGGAAATTCTCATCAAAGACCTGGCGGTTCCTGATGCCCTTAAAGGCCTTTTTCAAGGTCCCCCAGCCGATTATATAGTAGTTAACCAGGTACAGGGCCAGGCGCAGCCAGCGTCCCGCCCCGGGGCAAAGCCAGGAATCAATAGTGGAAAACTGTTGTGCCGATATTAGCTGAAGGCAAATAAGTATCGCCGCCGAGATAAGTATGCGCCGGAGCGCATCCTTCTGTTTTTTGTTCATTTCAATTTCTCCCTTTCAGGCCGGAAATTATATTGATATATGTTCATTCGTTCATATAATGTCGCTGCTAAAGCACCCTTGGCCTTGGGCCTGGGTGCCTTCTGTATCTCAGAGGAAAATCTCGCAGTCGCTCTCAACCTTTTTGCAGTTTTTCAGAACCTGCTCCATAACCTCAGGGACGTTCTCCCCGTCCTGAAACTCCACCGTCATTTTCAGCGCCATATAGTTTACCGAAGCACTTTTTACTCCCGGCGTGTTGCATGCAGCCTGCTCCATTTTGTTGGCGCAGTTAGCACAATCCACATCTATCTTATAGCTTTTTTTCATAGCGCACCTCCAAGACTTATAAACGATTAAGCACTCGTTTAATCTTTCCAGGCATCATAATACACCTGCTTCTCTATAGAGTCAAGAGCTTTTTTTAATTTTTCCGATTTATTTTTATTCTGCCTCATACCCTCTCGGAAAAGTAAAATGTGTTTGCCTTTTTCCGGCTTTTCGGTTAAAATATTTAAATAGATTTATCTATAATATGCAGGAGGGCAAGCAATGGAACAAAGCAAACTGCCTCACGACCACGGCCAATCTGCCGGGGAGGTAATGGAACACTGCCCATCCGCCGCAGATTTTCAGGAAGTATCCCAGCTTCTGCGCCAGCTGGATGACAGTACCAGGGTGAAACTCTTTTGGCTTCTGTGCCACTGTGAGGAATGTGTCATAAATCTCTCCGCCATGATGGATATGAGCAGTCCTGCCGTCTCCCACCACCTGCGCCAGCTTAGAAGCGCAGGTCTGATTGTAAGCCGCCGGGAGGGCAAAGAGGTATATTACAGAGCCTCCGATACCATACAGGCAAAGCTTTTTCACAAGCTTATTGAGGAGATGCTGGAGATATCCTGTCCCCATCCATAAAAAATCCGAAGACGGTATCCGGTTCCGTCTTCGGATTTTTTATACTTCCTCGTTCTTCTTTCAGCGGGATTTGAGGCGCAGCAGATAGCGCTTTTTATATTTAAGCTGCACATAGGACATGACCCTGCGGTAATATACCGGGTTTGCCGCCCCGCCTATGATACCTACTACAGGCAGCCCCTGAAGGAATTTCAGCAGCAGCATATCCATGGCAAAAGCGGAGGATGTCTCCTTTATCTGCTTTTCCAGCTCCGTATTCCCCACTTCCCTTTCGGGAGCAGCAAGCAGTTCATCCACCTGCCGGTTCTGCTTTTCATAGTCCTCCCCGGAGCTTAGGGAGGCGGAAAGCATTTTCAGTATCAGCAGTTTTTCAAAGTCCGACTTATAGTCGAAGCCGTAGCTCAGGGCCGTCTCATATACGCCCCGGAGCAGAGTCCCCAGGAAAAGCACAATGTCCGGCAGACCGATGCCCAAAGCCCCCAGGCCTATGCCCTCTGCAGTGGTCATCGCCATATTCAGCAGCCCCGACTGCCTGGCTCCCTTATGTATCTGTCTCAGTTCCCGGCGCCCCCCTTTTACCTGGAAGGCATAGTCCCGGATACTGTAGTCGGCTGTGATTTTATCTGCGGCGTAGCTCTTTTCAATGATAGCGCTGCCCTTGTCGAATACCAGGGCAAAGCCTTTACAGAAAGCGCCGTCCAGAGCGGTATATATCCGCCCCGGCACCTTTGCCTCCAGACTGTCTTTCCACTTTGCGCCCGCCCGTTTTTCAGCGGCGGCGGAAAGTTTTTTCTCCTGTTTTTCCACAAGGGCCAGTTCCCTGTCCACCGGGGAAACGGGCCTTTTTCCTTTTAGAAGCATGTGTCCTCCTTATCTGCCGTATCCTCCGGCAGTTCCGTGCTTATTCCATATATATCGCTTATTGCTATGACTGCGCCGTCGGCCATTATGACTTTGCGCTCATATTCGTCTATTTTCCTTACCCGGCCGGAGACAGTGACAAAAGCTCCGCCGTCCTTCTTCCCGTCGGGCCTGAAGCAGCTTATCTCCGCTCTGGGCTTCTCCTTTATATGTTCCCGGAGATGGCGCAGCTCCCGGTCCAGCTCCTCTATCCGGTCCCTGTCCAGCTCTATTTTACTCTCGGTAAGACGGGCAGCCTCCTCCACCGCATCCTCATATCCCGTCAGAGCGGCAAAGGGGGCGAACTGGGCCGCCCTGTCCCCCACCGGCATGGGCGGATGCAGCCGGGAGACAGGATGGGGCAGGGAGATTATATCCTCGTATTTGCCTGCACTCATGCCCTGTGGCCCCCTATCTGGCGGTTGCGGTCCCGGCCTGTGGCCCCCTCCTGATAGCTGGTACCGTGGAGTATGGCGTTCTTGCCGTATTTCTTTTTTATTCTCAGCATGGCCTGCTGTCTTTTTTCCTCCCGCGCCAGAGCTGCGCTGTCCATGTCCCGGCAGATACTGTCCGCCTCAAAGTCCCCGAAAAGGTCCAGCTGCTGAAAGCAGAGCTCCTCCGTCTCACCCTTTATCTTCACATTGGCAGCCACTACATACATACGCCGCACCTGGAGCTTTTTGTCCACTATCCTGTCAAACAGCTCCAGGGTCTTTCCCGTTATCAGCCGGTTGGAAGAGCTGAAGCAGCCCAGGTTCACCGAGCCGTGGGCCGCTTTGGGGATATTCCGGCCATAGGCATCGGTCTGCATCTGTCCGTCAAAGCCGCTGCCTTTTCTCAGCATCTCATAGCCTACGGTGAGGATTATCTGATCGGTGACCAGGCCCTTGTCCACAAGATCCAGCACCAGGGCATCCGTCATCTCCCGGACTATTATCCTGGCCCCCTGAAAATCGTAGGGCTGCTGTAGCACCTGGCCGCTGCTGATGCTGTTGGTCTCCGGCCTGTAGCTTTTTATGTCCTTTATGGTACAGGGTTCCCAGCCCCAGGCGTGGTCTATCAGCAGCTGGGCATTGACGCCGAAGAGTTTATAGAGCAGCTCCTCATTGTAATAGTCCCCGGCTCCACCCAGGGAACAGCGGGCAATATCCCCCATGGTGTGCAGGCCCACGGCCTCCAGCTTTTTTGCATAGCCCCGGCCTACACGCCAGAAGTCTGTAAGAGGCCGGTGGTCCCACAATACTTGACGGTAGCTCTCTTCGTCCAGTTCCCCTATGCGCACCCCGTCCCTATCGGCTTTTGCCCGCTTTGCCACCACATCCATAGCCACCTTGCACAGATACAGATTGCTGCCGATTCCCGCCGTGGCGGTGATGCCGGTCCGCTTCAGCACCTCATGTATAATCATCCTGGCAAAATCGTGGGCGGAGATGTTCCTGGTCCGGAGATAATCGGTGACGTCCATGAACACCTCGTCTATGGAATAGACGTGTATATCCTCCGGGGCTACGAAGCAGGTATATATGTTATAGATGCGGGTACTGTATTCGATATATTTTGCCATCCTGGGCTTTGCCACAATATAGTCCAGCTCCAGGGCCGGGTCCTTTTCAAGTTCTCCGGCGCTGACGGACTTGCCTGTAAAGCCGCCTTTCAGCCGTCCCCGGCGTCGGGCATTTTCCGTTTTCACCTGCTGCACTACCTCAAAGAGCCTTGGTCTTCCCGGGATGCCTATGGCCTTCAGGGATGGGGACACCGCAAGGCATATCGTCTTTTCCGTGCGGCTGCTGTCCGCCACAACAAGGTTGGTATCCAGAGGGTCCAGGCCCAGCTCCGCACACTCCACCGAGGCATAGAAGGACTTCAGGTCTATGGCTATATACGTCCTCTCTCCCATGACTGTTCACCGCCTCGATTTTCTTAATGCGATAATATTATAGCATATATTATCTTAATTGGCAATAGTGCTTTACAACTGCAATAAAAGCCTATGGGGAAAAGGCATAAAAATCCCCGGCCGGGGCAGGCCGGGGACAGTTCAGGAAAACTTGTCTCTGTCTATTCGTTTTCGTATAAAGCGCTCATATATCACGGCGCAGAGCCAGAGCCCCACCATATATCCGCAGAAGTCCAGCAGCACATCCTGGACCTGGGAGCCCCGGTTGGAAATGAGCTGCAGGGACTCGTCTATAACAGCGGCGGAGAGTCCGGCAAAGGCGCAGTTCACAAAGCCCTGGGGGCCCTGCTTATCTCTCAGGTGCAGCAGCAGACTGAACTCCGCGCCTAAAATTCCGTACTCCACAAAGTGGGCCAGCTTTCTGAGGAAGTGATCGCTCTTTGGGGAGATGTGTATGCCCAGCGCCCTGAAAAGCTCCACTATTCTCTCCAGCAGCCCCTGGCTCACAGCCTGGGACTCGGCCCGGGGCATGAGGGAGTTGACCCAGATAAAAGCCAGGGTCAAGGCTATGAGTATCTTAATCAGGCGGCACAGCCGCTCATAATCCCGTTTATCCATCAGTCTTTATACTCGAACATAAGATCGTACATGCTCACGGTGTCCCCGTCCTTCACGCCCATCTCTTCCATGCGCTGGAAGACACCGGCCTCCCGGAGGACACGGTCGAAGTACATACGGCTCTCATAGTCGGAGAAGTTGACTGTGGCCACCAGGCGCTGGAGCCAGGGGCCCTCAACTATCCACATGTCGTCAAACTGCTGGATGTTCAGCTCCCCGGAGGTATCCACCACCGGCTCGGGAGGCACATAGTCCGCCTCATAGCTGGCTATGGGCGGCAGCTCACGGAGGCGGCGGGCGCACTCCTTAACAAGCTCCCGGGTGCCCTCATGGGTGACGGCGCTGAGCTCAAAGAAGCTGTAGCCCTGCTCTTCCACATGGGCCTTCAGCCGCTCGATATTCTCCCGGTCGCCGTACAGCAGGTCGCACTTGTTGGCGGCCACTATCTGGGGCCGCTCCGCCAGCTCAGGACTGTACTGCTTCAGTTCGGCGTTTATGGCCTCGAAGTCCTCCACCGGGTCCCGGCCCTCGCTGCCGGACACATCCACCAGATGGATCAGCAGGCGGCAGCGGTCTATATGCCGGAGAAAGTCGTGGCCCAGACCCGCGCCCTCGGCGGCCCCCTCGATTATGCCGGGGATATCCGCCATGACGAAGGACACGCCCTCATCCACATACACCACACCCAGATTGGGGTACAGAGTGGTAAAGTGGTAGTTTGCTATCTTGGGATGGGCCTTGCTAACCACGCTGAGGAGAGTGGATTTGCCCACATTGGGAAAGCCCACCAGGCCGATATCCGCCAGCAGCTTCAGCTCCAGGGTGATGTCGTGGCTCTCCCCGGGCAGGCCCGGCTTTGCAAAGCGGGGCACCTGGCGGGTAGGCGTGGCAAAATGCATGTTGCCCCAGCCGCCCCGGCCGCCCTTGGCCGCCAGCCAATCTTCTCCGGTGGACATGTCGTGCATGATGGCTCCGGTCTCGGTATCCCGGATGATGGTTCCTCTGGGGACCTTTATATACAGGGTCTCCCCGTCCTTGCCGTAGCAGCGCTTGCCCTGGCCGTTGGCCCCGTTGCCTGCCACATATTTGCGCTTATATCTGAAGTCCATCAGAGTGGACATATTGTCGTCTACAACAAAGACCACATTGCCGCCCCGGCCGCCGTCTCCTCCGTCCGGGCCGCCTGCGGCCACATATTTTTCCCTGTGAAAGGCCACCGCTCCGTCCCCGCCCTTGCCGGCGTGGATGCTTATACGGGCCTTATCCACAAAAGATGCTGCCATAATTTCCTCCTTTGTGTCAAATGAAAGGAATGATAAGAAAAAGGCCGGACTGCTTGTCCGGCCTTGATGGTCAATTACTGAGCGATTTCTTCGTAAACAGAGACCTTCTTGCGGTCCTTGCCCATGCGCTCGAACTTCACGGTGCCGTCCACGAGGGCGAACAGAGTGTCGTCCTTACCCTTGCCCACATTGGTGCCCGGGTGGATCTTGGTTCCGCGCTGTCTGACAAGGATGTTGCCGGCCAGGACAAACTGTCCATCGGCTCTCTTGGCACCAAGACGCTTGGACTCACTGTCGCGGCCGTTCTTGGTAGAACCCATACCTTTTTTATGTGCCATTTAGCTTACACCTCCATAAGTCATAATCAGTTGCGGAAAAATTATGCGTTGATAGTCTGGATCTGAACCTTGGTATAGGGCTGTCTGTGGCCCTGAGTTCTGCGGTAGCCCTTTTTGGGCTTCATCTTGTAGACGCGGATCTTGGCGCTCTTGCCGGTCTTCACGACGTTGGCAGTGACGCTGGCGCCTTCGATGACAGGTGCGCCGAACTTGGCGGTCTCGCCATCCACAACAGCCAGAACCTGGTCGAACTTCACAGTCTCGCCGGCAGCGACATCCAGCTTCTCAACGAAGATAACGTCGCCCTCTGCCACGCGGTACTGCTTGCCGCCGGTAACGATAACAGCATGCTTCATGAACATTTTCCTCCCTCTCTTCAGGACTCGCTCTGGGGGTGGAGGACCTGCCTCGGCTTGTATACCCCTTCAATGCGGCTTGAATAGGATATCACATAGCTTTCCTGTTGTCAACGTTTTTATCGCATTTTTCCTTATTTTTCTGAAAAAACCTGGGGAGGCTGTGCTCCCCAGGTCGGTATACTATTTCTCAGCCCACGGCCTCCACGGTGTCGGTGAGCACAGGGGCGCCGTCCTCTCCGATACTCAGGTAGAACTGGTGCTGCCCCTCGGCATCCCGGTAGCTTATCTGTATCTCAGGCATTCCCTCGGGCAGGGTGCACAGGGTCTGAAGAGCCTCCTCCGTCATGGAACTGCAGCTCCAGAGGGTGGATGAGGGATAGAACTTATCTGCATAGTCGCCCTCGGTCACGGCCACATTGCTTATACTGCCCCGGGCCACCAGATAGAACTCGGCTCCCTCCTGGTCCACCACCAGCTTATCGATGATGGGAGTACTGCCGTCCACCATGTCCTCGGCCTTGACAAGTTCGATGCTGCCGCTGCCCTCCGCCGGGGCAGGAATCCACTTTTCGTCGATGTGTCCGGCCAGAGCATCATAGGGGATGACAAACCGGATGGAGCCGGCAGCGTAGCTCCCTATTTCATACACATCGGAGAAAATCACCATACCCTGGTCATCAAAATACCAGGAACCTTCCCGGATCAGAGGGGACAACATTTCGGCATAGCCGCTGCCCTCCGGGGCAAGGCTCATATCTATGCGCTGAGCCAGCTCCTCATCGCTCTCCACCAGCTGCACCATGTAGTCCAGCAGGAAGGCTGACAGGGCCTCATAGTCGCCGCTCAGCTCCTGGAGAGTAAGCAGATGTCCGTCACTGAGGTCAAAGCAGTAGCCCCTGTCTACAGAGCTGCCATGGGCTCCTCCGGTATACATATAGTCGTTATACAGCAGGGTCAGCACCTGGGAGTCAATGCGGGGCACGGAAACGCTGCGATCGGAGGACAGCTCCATTGGAACTCCTTCCGTACCCGTCTCAATAATCATACGATAGTTGTCCTCGGCCATGGTAAGCATGTCA
>CALWYF010000071.1 GCA_944385705.1 uncultured Oscillospiraceae bacterium
AACCACCAATATGGGCACCCTCTACGAGCTGTGCTACGAGGTGCGCCTGAAGGGCGCCGGAATAAGCAAGGCCTTCCTGGATGAGATACGCTGCCGCAACGGCAATCTCACCGTCATCTGCGGCCGGGAAAAAGAGGTGGAGATGATATGAAAAAGACAGCAGTCCTTGGCCTGCTGCTGGCCCTGGGCCTGAGTTTGGCCGGGTGCAGCGGAGAGGGGACCCCTGCCGGGCAGGAGCTCAGCGAGCTGGAGCAGATGGAGGCCGCCGCCACGGTGATAAGCCTGGAGGGCGGCACGGCGGAGATAGAGGGCCCGGGGGCTTCTTTTGAAAACGGCCTTGTCACCCTCAGCGCCGGGGGCAGCTATCTCATCCGGGGCAGCCTGGAAAACGGCCGCATCCTGGTGGACACCGGAGAGACTAAGCAGGACGTGAACCTCATACTGGATGCCGTGAGCATCCACTGTGAGACCGACGCCGCCATATATGTGGAGCGGGCGGACAAAACCAGGATATATGTGAAAGACACGGCCCCCAGCACTCTCAGCTCCGGCGCTGCCAGGACGGACAATCTGCTTTTGACGGAGGCCAGCGGGGCTGCCGTCTATGGGGAGGACGACCTGGAATTCATGGGCCCGGGCACTCTCATAATAGAGGGGAACATCAATAACGGCATAGGCTGCAAAAACGACGTGGACGTAAACGGCGGCGTGCTGGAGATAAGCGCCGTGAACAACGGCATCAAGGGCAATGAATCCGTGGACATCAAGGGAGGCCAAGTGAGCATTTCCTGCGGCAACGACGGCCTCAAGACCGATGATGCGGAGAAAGAGGGCAAGGGCTCGGTGAATATCACCGGGGGCGCCCTGAATATCAGCGCCCAGGACCAGGGCATCAGCTCCATCAAGGACATCAACATCACCGGCGGTGAGGTGAATATCGTCTCCCAGAGGGACGGCCTCAACGCCGACAAGGAGCTGGGGGGCTGCGTAAATATCAGCGGCGGCAGCGTATTTATAAGCTCCGGCAACGACGCCATCGACGCCGCCGGAGAAAAGCTGAACATCAGCGGCGGCAGCCTGCTGGCCCTGGGCAAGGACAAGGACCTGAAGGCCCCGGTGGAAGCCTCCGTTCCCTGCTATGCAGGAAGCCTGAAGCTGGCGGAGGGGGAGACTCTGACTGTAAAGGACGCAGCGGGAAACACTCTGGCAGAGCTGCTGTCGGCCTATGAAGCCAAGACCGTCTTCATCTCCCTGCCGGATACCCAGTCCGGGGACAGCCTGGAGCTCTTCACCGGTGCCGATGAGAGCAGCCTAAAAAGCGCAGGCAGCATAACTATGGAGTAGAAGGAGGCTTAGACCAATCATGAATGCCAAAAAGTATTGCAGAGCATTGAAGCGCTTTGCCGCAGACAAGAACTACCGCATTCGTCTTTTGGCTTTCCTGGGCTTTTATAATTCAATGCCTGACGAGAAATATCTGAAAATGCTATATAAGGCAAATACAGGAGAGGAGCTGAATCTGGAAAACCCGATGAAGCTCAACGAAAAACTTCAGTGGTTGAAACTCCATGACCGCAAGCCGGTATATACGCAAATGGCCGACAAATATCGGGCCAGGGAGTACATTGCCTCCAAGGTGGGACGGGAGTATTTGATTCCGTTGCTGGGCGTTTGGGAGCGGGCAGAGGATATAGACTTTGACTCTCTGCCGGACAGCTTTGTGCTCAAATGCAACCACACCTCCAGTACCGGCCTGTGCGTGTGCAGGGACAAGTCCCGGCTGGACCGGGAGACAGTCAGAAAAAAGCTGACCAAAGCCATGGCCCAGAACTATTACCTGGTGTGGCGGGAGTGGCCGTATAAGGACATTCCACGGAGAATAATTGCCGAGCAGTTTCTCTCCGAGCCGGACGGCAGCCCTCTGGTGGACTATAAGTTCTACTGCTACGGCGGGGAACCTAGATATTTTATGGTCTCCTACGGCGAGGCGGAGCACAATGTGAAAAATCACAAGTTCGATATGCAGCTCAATTCCATAGACTATCTCTTCAAAAAACAGCCCGCAGTGCCAGCGGAGGAGATAAAACTGCCTGAGAATATAGATAAGATGATAGAGTTGGCTGGGATCCTTTGCAGGGGCCATCAGCATCTCCGAGTGGACATGTACAATGTGGGAGGCAGAATATACTGTGGAGAGCTGACCTTTTTCAGCGGCGGCGGCTTTATCAAGATGGTCTCCCAGGAGTATTCCGACTATCTGGCCGGACTCATCGATCTGAAAGCCTGTGTGGAGGAAAAATCCGTTGATGATTGATACGATAGCTTTGGACCTGGACGGGACGCTGTTGGACCCGGAGGGAAGAGTCCCGCTTAAGACCGGGGAGCTTATCCGCAGACTTAAGGAAGACTACAGGGTATTTCTCATATCCGGCCGTCATTTTTCGGAAATGGAGGAGGCGGCGAGAATTTTGAATTTGGCAGAGAGGGATATGCTGATTAGCTGTGACGGTATGTATATCCGTCGGCCTGGCGGCGAGATCCTCCATCGCTTCCCCGGACTCAGGGCGGAAGACCTTGAAAAGATAAAGAGAGAGATGAAGCCCTGGGCATACACTCTGTGCTGCATTACAGATGAAGGCCCGTGTACCGTGGACGGTTCCCCGCTGGACTATGCTAAGCACCGGCTGATGAAAAGCTTGCGAGGGGGAAAAGGGCGGCTGGCATATAGGCAGCTCCCCGGCGGGCTGGGAGAGATAGAAAAGATAAGCGTAAAGAGAGAAGCCCTTGAGCCGGAGAGGCTGAGGGGAGAATACAACGTTCATCTCAATTCCGGCAGCTGGGAAATACTAAACTCGCAGACGGGAAAATTTCAGGCTCTGAGCTGGCTTGACCGGAGTGGAGAGATAGCCCTGAGCCGAATGCTGTATTTTGGGGACTCATATAACGATTTGGAGTGTATGAGGCGGCTGAAATACAGTGTGGCAATGGGCAATGCGCCCCAGGCCGTGAAGGAGGCCGCCGCCTATGTCACCGGCAGCAACCGGGAGGAGGGAGTGTATACTTTCCTGCGGGATAGCCTTGACAAGCTGCAAAGCGGCAGAGAATATATAAGTAAATAACAAGAGCGCAGCTTTGAACCATGTTCAAAGCTGCGCTCTTCTAATTTATCCGAATTTCACTTGTTTTCCAAACCCTTGAGGCTGTCTCCGGTGAGGCGGTAGACGGTCCATTCGTCCATGGGCTTTGCGTCAAGAGAGAGGTAAAAGTCTATGCTGGGTTTGTTCCAGTCCAGGCAGGCCCATTCCAGCCGCCCGCAGCGGCGCTCCAGGGCAATGCGCCCCAGCTGCTGCAAGGTGGCCTTGCCGTAGCCCTTACCCCGGTGCTCCGGTTTTATGAACAGGTCCTCCAGATATATCCCGGCCCGGCCCAGGAAGGTGGAGAAATTGTGGAAGAACAGGGCAAAGCCCACTTCCTCCCCATCCACTACAGGGAAGATGACCTCAGCCTTTCCCTTTTCAAATATCCACTCCCGGAGCAGCTCCTCCGTGGCCACCACCTGATCCGACATTTTTTCATAATCAGCCAGGGCTTTTATAAAGGAAAGTATCAGGGAGCAGTCCTCCGGGACTGCCGGGCGAAAACTTATATCACTCATAGCCCGCCTCCTCAGGAGTAGCTGGCATAGATGTCGGAGTAATCCCGCACCATGTCGTCCCCTTCGTAGGTACCCATTATCTTGCTCATGGCCCGGTCGTAGGCCTCGGTGCCCGGCTCATAGGGGGTGGGTTTGTAGTCGTTGTAGTTGTCCACATTGTTGGCGGCGCCCTCCAGGTCGCTGGACACGCAGCAGGGGATTATCTCGTAACTGTCGTTGTGGATGCTGCCGTCGCCGTCCCGGCGTATCTTCAGCTGGAAGATGGCGGTGTCCGGGTCGGTGGGCTTGGTGCTGCCGCCGAAGCTCCAGTTGCCCATGGAGTAGAGGATGATGCCGTCCTTATACTCCTCCAGGGGCTGGAGGCAGTGGGAGTGGCTGCCGTAGATCAGGTCGGCCCCGGCGTCTATGCAGGCGTGGGCCAGCTCCACCTGGGCGTCAGTGGGCCGGTACTTCAGTTCACTGCCCCAGTGGAACATGCATATTATGTAGTCCACCTCCTGGGCCTGGAAGTCGGCTATGGCGGCCAGGGCCTTGTCCTTATCGGGAATGTTGGTGCTGCCAGTGCCGATGGAATCCCCGTCTCCGGCGGTGTAAATGCCCATCTTTATGCCGCTGGTAGTAGTAATGACCTGAGCCTGCTCATCCTCGCCGTAAGCCATTCCTATGCTGTCCAGGGCGGCCTTGGTATCCTCCACCCCGGCGTCGTTAAAGTCCATGGTGTGGTTGTTGGCGATGGTGACGAAGTCCACTCCTCCCTGAGGGAGTATCTGTATCCACTCGGCGGGGCAGAGGAAATAGAACTGGGCATAAATGGAGTTTTGCAGTTTCTTGTCGGAGAAGCTGCATTCCAGGTTGCCCAGGGTAATCTCGTCGTCAGAGAAGTACTGGACGGTGTTGGCAAAGGGATAGCTGTAGTCCCCATTCATCTTGGATGCGAAGTGGGCTGAGCTTTGCTCCGAAAAATACTGGTTGGTGGTAAGGGTCATGTCTCCGACGCAGGAGATGGTAAAATATTCCGGCTCCGGTTCAGGGGTGGGTTCCGGCGTGGGCGTGGGAGAAACTTCCGGGGCCATGGCCTCTACGCTGTCCCCTCCATTTTCCGCCGAGGCGGAGTTTTCCGGTATTATGGTCAGGGCCAGATCCAGCCGGGCCTTGGATATGAACACCAGGGTCAGGCACAGCAGGGCCAGTATGATGACTTGCAGAACTTTTTTCATATCTCTATCCTTGTCTTCCGCCGGCCCTGTCAGGGGCATGACGGAGTATATATAAATGTAAATTTATTTCCCGTGGAAATTAGACGCTTAAGGTCTACAATAGTTTCCTTGCCAGGGGCAGTTTTTTCCCTGCCAGAGCCATGAGGGTACACACCAGGGCTAGCAGCGCCGTGAAGCCCAGCACGCTGAGTACCGGCCGTTCCAGACTCATGTTGAGGCCTGCCAGCTGGAGGATGTTTATCAGCATGGGGTGGAGCAGGTATATGCCCAGGGTGGCGTCGGCCAGGGCGGCCCAGAGCTTGGGACGCCTGAACTCCCGGCCTTTCAGGGCCTGGAAGAAGCAGAATATCATGGTGGCCTGGATGAGGCTGGGCAGGGAGAAGTAGCTGAAGAGCCAGCCGTCGGCAACCTGTTTATAGTTGGAGTACCAGATGTTGCCCCAGGTGGTGAGGGCCGTCACGGCCAGGAATACCGCCGGGGCGATGATGAGCCAGCTTTTCTTGAAGTCTTTGCCGCTGAGCCAATAGCCCCAGACGGCGTAGCCCAAATAGGGAAGGTAGTCGAAGGAGAAGTTAAGGGTTATGCGGTAGAGTATGGGGGCGGTGTCCGGGGTGAGGTTGAAGTTTGCAAAGAGTATGGACACGCCGAAAAAGAGGAAGAGCAGATAGCCTGTGGGCAGGCCGCCCCGGTGGATGGCGGCGTGGGCCGCCGGGAGAAAGAGGCAGCAGAGCACCATGGCCGTAAGGAACCACAGATGGTAGTGGCCCTGAACAAAGGAATATACAAAGTCGTAGAGGCTGCCGAAGCTCCCCGAGGCCAGGCGGCTGAGTAGTGCGTAGGCCAGGGACCAGAAGCAGAAGAGGCCCGAAAGCCGCAGGGGATGCTTTATAAGGAAGCTTTTCAGCGCCAGCTTTTCCCGGGAGAGGAAAAGGGCCCCGGTGAGCATGAAGAACACCGGCACGCTGCCCCGCATCATGGTGCTTATAAAGCTGAGGGAGACAAAGGCATCCGAATCCAGGGGGCAGATGTGGTAGAGCTCTGCGCTGGTATGTATAAATAGGACCATAAGGCAGGCCGCAATGCGGCACAGGTCCAGCTCAGTTCGTCTCATTTATGTGCAGTTCCTTTTCAGAGATGAGAGCCAGCTTTTCCCGGCGGCTGAGAGCTTTTATCTGCCGCTCCCGGCTCATGGCCTCATGGGGGCTGGGAAAAGCCTGGGAATAGACCAGCTCCACCGGCAGATGGGAGCGGGTGTATTTGGCCCCCTTGCCGGAGGCGTGGGCGGAGAGTCTGCGTTCCAGGTCATTGGTCCAGCCTGTGTAGAGGCTGCCGTCCCCGCAGCGGAGGATATAGACCCAGTTCACCGGTGTATCTGCCTCACGTTCTTTTCAAACTTGCTCCTGGGGCCCATGACCTCATGGCCGCAGCCGCAGCAGCGGAGCTTGAAGTCCGCCCCGATACGCAGCACCAGCCAGTCCCGGCTGCCGCAGGGGTGGGGCTTTTTCATGGTGAGGGTATCGCCTACCTGAATGTCCATTACTTTTTTATCTCCTCCCAATAGCGGCGGGCGGCCTGTTCGGTCTTGTTGTCGCCGTACTCGTAGTAGCGGGCGTTTTTCAGCTCGTCGGGCAGATACTGCTGCTTAACCCAGCGATGGGGGAAGTTATGGGGGTACTTGTATCCCTGCTCCCTCTCAAAGCCGGTGCCGTCGGCGTGGACGTTTTGCAGCTCACGGGGTATGGCCCCGGTGCGCCCGGCCCTCACATCGGAGAGGGCGGCGTCTATGGCCAGGCAGGCGGTGTTGGACTTGGGGGCGGTGGCCAGGACCAGGCAGGCCTCAGCCAGGGGGAGCCTGGCCTCCGGCAGGCCCAGCTGCAAGGCCGAGTCCACGCAGGCCTTCACTATAGGCACTGCCATGGGATAGGCCAGGCCGATGTCCTCGCTGGCGGAGCAGAGGATGCGGCGGCAGGCGCCTACCAGGTCCCCCACCTCCAGCAGCCTTGCCAGATAGTGCATGGCGGCGTCGGGGTCGGAGCCCCGGAGAGATTTCATAAGGGCGGAGAGAATGTCAAAGTGCTCGTCCCCTTCCCGGTCGTAGCGCATGGCGCTGCGCTGGGAGATGGCGGAGGCGTCCTCCAGACTTATCTCCTGCCTGTCTCCGGCGGCGGAGAAGAGCAGCTCCACGGAGTTGATGGCCTTGCGCACATCCCCGCCGCAGGCGGTGCTTATCCGTTCCGGCACCCCCGGACCCAGGCTCAAGGGCCGGTCCCGGCGGGAGTTCATGATGTCTACCGCCCGCTGCACCGCTTTGGCGATGTCCCGGGGGCTGACGGCCTTGAATTCAAAGACCGTGGAGCGGCTCAAGATTGCGTTGAAGACGCAGAAATAGGGGTTTTCCGTGGTGGAGGCGATGAGAGTTATGCGCCCGTCCTCTATGAATTCCAGCAGGGACTGCTGCTGTTTTTTGTTGAAATACTGTATCTCGTCCAGGTAAAGCAGCACGCCCCCGGGAGTGAGGAAGGTGTCTAGCTCGTCTATTATCTTCTTGATGTCGGCAATGCCGGCAGTGGTGGCGTTGAGCTTGCGCAGAGAGCGGTTGGTGCGCTGGGCGATTATCCGGGCCACGGTGGTCTTGCCGGTGCCGGAGGGGCCGTAGAATATCATGTTGGGTATCTGGCCGCTGTCCACAATGCGCCGGAGCATACCGTCTTTTCCCAGAATATGGCGCTGGCCCACTACGTCATCCAGACTGTCGGGCCGTATCTCGTCTGCAAGGGGTTTGTACATCGCTGCTCCTTCTCTTCAAAAAACTGGCTCTTTCAAGGGCTGCCCCGGTCACCGGGACAAATGCCGCCTTTGATTCCATTATAAAAGCCATTATAGCACCGGGGGCGCTTTTTGTAAAAGGTATAGTTATGAAGGAATGATGAAATTTTCCCCAGGGGAACTTTGCCGTGTGGACAAGCGTCAAAGTATGCAGTATAATCAGTTGACATATTCTTGTGAAAAGGAGAATGAAAAATGGCAAGAGGAAAGATAAAAGCCGTTTTGTTTATAGTGGTCTTTGTTCTGGCCGTGGCCATCGGCTGCAACGCTCTAATCGGCATGGCCAACATGAAGCCGGAGGAGACGGAGCCCACCGTGGACCCCTTCCTGATGACTCCCGATGTGAATTCCCAGACCGGAAGTACAGCGGCCCCCACTGTGGCCCCCACCGTCGTGCCTACTGTGGCCCCCACAGTAGCGCCCACCATAGCCCCCGCACCCACGCCTACCCCCACTCCGGTGCCCACGGCCACTCCCGCCCCTGCGGGCCAGGTCCTGGGCAGCGGCAGCTTCAAATCTGAGACCGGCGTGCCCATAAACATCCGGGCTAACTGGACTGCCACGGTGCTGGACAGCGAACGGGTACAGGTGAAGGTGGAGGTCATCCTTGACTCCTACGCCCTGCACATTGCCGAGAGCTACGGGGCCCTGAACGTCAGCGTGGGCGATCAGTACGCCAGCAGCAACACCCCTGCCGTGGACTATGACGGCAACGAGCAGCTGAGCACCGTCCTGGGCAGCACCACCCACACCCTGAACCTGGCCCAGGGCCAGAGCAACAGCTTTACCGTGGCTGTGGAATACCACTTTGGCGGAACCTACAGCGACCAGGAGCTGCCGGTGATAGAGTGCGGCGGCTCCATCCAGCTCAGCCGCTGAGAGGTACGGGGAGATATGAGAACACAGGAACAGGTAAATGAAATCGTTCGCCTGCTGCTGGCGGAGTACCCGGAGGCGGACTGCACTCTGGACTGGCGCAAGGATTATGAGCTGCTCTTCTCCGTGCGCCTGGCCGCCCAGTGTACCGACGAGAGGGTGAACAAGATAACCCCCGCCCTCTTTGCCCGGTTTCCCACTCTGGAGGCCTTTGCCCAGGCGGATGTGGGAGAGGTGGAGGAATATGTCCGCTCCTGCGGCTTCTTCCGCTCCAAGGCCAGGGACATCGTGGCCTGCGCCAATGTGCTGCTGGAAAAGTACGGGGGGAAGCTGCCCTCCACCATGGAGGAGCTGACGGCCCTGCCCGGCGTGGGCAGGAAGACCGCCAACCTCATATTGGGGGACGTGTTCAAGGTCCCCGGCTCCACGGTGGTGGACACCCACTGCATACGCATCTCCAACCGTCTGGGCCTGGTGGACAATCTGAAGGACCCGGTGAAGATAGAGATGGAGCTTAGAAAGATACTGCCCCCGGAGCACTCCTCCGCCTTCTGCCACTGCATAGTCCTCCATGGCCGGGCCGTGTGCATGGCCCGCAAGCCGGAGTGTGAACGCTGCTGCCTGGCCCACCTGTGCCAGACTTTCTCCGGCTGAATACATAGCTAAAAAAACGGACCGAGTTTACCAGAACTCAGTCCGTTTTTTGATTGTGAAAGGAAAACCACGGGCAATGCCCGTGGTTCAAAAGAGCTAATAGCTATGAGTATGAAAAGATAAACCTCCAGAGTAAAATGGGAGCAGGTTTGCCGACCGAAGTCCCAAGATACAAA
>CALWYF010000072.1 GCA_944385705.1 uncultured Oscillospiraceae bacterium
AAGGATATGACTCAGGTTCTTCCATATTAAATAATCCATTTTGCCAAGCTTCAGGCCTGAGATACCCGGCATCTTGACTTCCTTAAGTCTTGACGCTATAATTATAGCCACAACAATAATTTAAAACAAGTACGCACATTGAAGATATATACTATCCAGGAGGGAAGTAATATGGGAAAAGATTGTATAGCCAACTGCAAACTGGAGGACACGGGATTCAACTATACCATGTCGCTGATTCAGGGCAAATATAAGATGTTTATCCTTTACACGCTGATGGAGTTTAAAATAGTAAGGTTCAACGAGATGCAAAAATACATAGGCGGCATCAGCTTTAAGACTCTCAGCTCCACGCTGAAGCAGCTAGAAGCAGACGGACTTGTAAACAGAAAAGAGTATTTACAAATCCCGCCGAAGGTGGAGTACAGCCTGACGGAAAAGGGCGAGTCTCTTATTCCTATTTTAGACCAGATGTGCGAGTGGGGCGGCTTACACCGTCCAAAGCTTTGAGCCGATACACAGGAGAAGCTGAAACAAAACTCCTTACCTGCATTTTGCAGGTAAGGAGTTTCATTTTTTTATTATTTTATTTTACTTTATTACGCTTTCCCGTATTCTCAGATCCCCGGATCTCCTCATGATAGAAGTAATCCACAATAACCGGATGCCCCTGGGGCACTCTGCCGTAGGGCATTTCATTGTCCACAAAGGGACAGTCGTACCTCTTTGCCATCTCTTCCGCCTTCTTCTCCAGAGATAAGAAATAGCTTCTGTCATGCTTGTTATATATATCATCATAAAGAGACTTCAAATCGGGATGCTTCTCAGCTATATAATCCATGATCGTCTTTTTAAAGCCGCCCCGTAAATTCAGGTTTTCCAGCCAGAACAGGTCGCACTGATCCTTTACCTGCCGGAAGATTGCCTCAAAATCAGTGATACCCGGAAAGACCGGAGAGACAAAGCACACGGTGCGGATGCCGGCGTCATAGACCAGCTTCATGGCGGCAAGCCGCCGCTTGATGCTGACAGCGCAGTCCATGTCGTTTTTGAAATCCTCGTCCAGAGTGTTGATGGACCAGGACACCGTTACCTGCCCCAGCTCCTTGAGCAGCTCAATGTCCCGCACCACAAGATCGGACTTGGTGCAAATCAGTATATCCGCTCCGCTTCCCCGGAGCTGCTCCAACAGCTTCCTGGTGTTGCCGAACCGCTCTTCCTGGGGATTATAGCCGTCCGTCACGGAACCGATGACCACCCTCTGCCCTGCGTACTTCTTGGGATTTTTAATTTCCGGCCAATGCTTTACATCCAGAAAGGTTCCCCATTCTTCCGTATGTCCGGTAAACCGCTTCATAAAAGAGGCATAACAATATTTGCAGGCGTGGGTGCAGCCCACATAAGGGTTCACCGAATACCCTCCCACAGGCAGGCTGGACTTTGTCATGATATTTTTTGTTTCTGTTTCTCCGATGAGTATGCCGTCAATTTCTACTTGCGCCATGCTCTACCTCCTCCAGGATCATGTCAAAAACTCTGTCGTATAATGATTTTCTCTATTGGCCCGGGCATCGCAGCAAAACTGCCAACGAAACGGCATACCGGTCAGGAATGCCTGGACAGAGCCGCTCTCCCGAAACCATTCACAAATGGGAAGGCTATTTGCCGGGCTCATGCCTGGAAAGCAAGACAACCGTCTCCACATGGCAGGTGCGGGGGAACATGTCCACGGCAGTGGCGGAGCGCAGCTCATAGCCGAAGGCGTTGAAGCGCAGAATGTCCCGGGCCAGAGTGGCGGGGCCGCAGGAGACGTAGACTATGCGCTCCGGGGCCATGGCGGCCACGGCAGCCACGGCTTTTTCGTCCATGCCTTTCCTGGGCGGGTCAACCACCACTACCTCCGGTCTGAGCCCCCGGCTCTCCAGCTCTCCGGCTGCCTCACCGGCATCTCCGCAGATAAACTCCACATTGCTCACACCGTTTGCGGCGGCATTGGCGGCAGCATTGGCTACAGCCTCCGGCACTATCTCGGCACCAATGACCTTGTCTGCCCGGCGGGCCAGACAAAGGCTGATGGTACCAGCCCCGCAGTACAGGTCGAAGGCCAGGCCGACTTTCTCAGGACAGGCGTAGTCAAGAGCCAGCTCATACAGCCGCTGGGCCTGGGGCGGGTTTATCTGGAAAAAAGCCTGGGGGGAGATGCTGAAGTGCAGGGAACAGAGAATATCCTCCATGTCCGCCCGGCCCCACAGCGTATAAAAATCACCGGACAACACCGTATTCCCGCGGGTCTTATTGATGTTAAGCACTATGCCGGTCAGCTCCGGGCAGGCCCGTCTCAACTCCTCCACCAGCTCCTGAGTGCAGCCGCCGAAGCCCCGGGCTGCCACTATGCACACCACGGCGTCCCCGGTGTTCACCGCCCGGCGGCAGAACACATGGCGCACCGTGCCCTTGCCGGTTTCCTCGTCATAGGCAGGGATGCCCCGGCTGTTTATGAAGCCGGCCACAGCGGCGGCACAGCGCTCGCTGAGTTCATTTTGAATGAGGCAGTGGTCAATGGGGATGAGCTGGTGGCTCCGCTCCCGGTAAAAGCCGAAGCCGGCACCCTCCGCCCCGGGAGCAAAGGCAAAAATACCCTTGTTTCTGTAGCGGTATACACTGTCGCTGCCGATGATGCCTCCGGCTTTCAGGCTCTGCTTGCCTATGCGCTCCAGAGCGTCGTTCACCCGCTGTAGCTTGAAGCGCAGTTCCTCCTCGTAGCTCATATGCCAGCAGTCGCAGCCGCCGCAAATGCCGAACCAGGGACAGTCCGAATCCCGGCGCTGAGGGGAGGGGAGCAGCAGCTTTTCCCCCTTGGCATAGACCGCCGTATTGCTGACCTTTAATATCTTTATCTCACAGCGCTCACCGGGAAGGGCTCTGGGCACGAACACTGCCCTGCCGTCTATGTGGCAGACGCCCTGGGCCTGGGAGCCGTATCCGTCAATGGAGACGGTATATATATCGTTTTTCTTTAAAGTACTCATGGTTCAAACAATAACACATTTTTCCACATTATTCAATCAATGACAAACATAATATAGAAATTTAAACAGATAATATCCATGCAAATATTTAAGGAGGATGAAAATGAAAAAGTCTATTGCAATTATTGCCGCTGCGCTTTTGATACTGAGCCTCGCAGGCTGTGCCGACGGGGGAGTTGACGACAACATGATGACCAGTCCCGCCCCCACCGCCATGCCTTCCGCCAGTCCCTACATGACTCCGGATATGAGTGACGGCGAGGTAAAGGATGACGACGGCATCATCGAGGACAAGGATACCGGAGACCGGAACGACGACAAGGACGGCGGCATCGGAATAGTGGTATCTCCCTCTCCTACCATCACATCTGACGGTAAAATGACCGGCAGCAGCACCGACACTAAAAACAAATAAAGTCCAGGGCCGGGTCTTTCCGGCCCACTTTATTTACATAATATTATTTACGTAATAATATTAACATAATAATAAAAAGTTTTTGTTGCGCAGGGGCAGGGAAAGTTGTATGATTACTCTTAAATTACAGATATAAAGGAGAGATCGACAATGACTTACATTCCCACCCCTGAGCAGGCAAAAGAGCTGGTGCTTCGCTACAACAAGGAGCCTTTCCACATCCAGCATGCCGAGACTGTTTCCAAGGTAATGGGTGAGCTGGCAAAAAAGTTCGACCCTGAAAATGTGGACTTCTGGCGCACGGTTGGGATGCTCCACGATATAGATTTTGAGCTTTATCCTGAACAGCACTGCGTAAAGGCCAATGAAATGCTTCATGAGCTTAATGTGGATGAGGATGTCATCCACGCCGTGGTCAGCCACGGCTACGGCATCTGCTCCGACGTGGCGCCGGAGAAGTACATGGAAAAGGTGCTCTTTGCCGTGGACGAGCTCACCGGACTTATCGGCGCTGCTGCCCTTATGCGCCCCACCGGCATTTCCGACATGGAGCCCAAATCCGTGATAAAGAAGTTTAAGGACAAGAAATTTGCCGCGGGCTGCTCCAGAGACGTTATACGCCAGGGCGCAGAGATGATGGGCGTGGAGCTCAACGAGCTGGTGAGCATGGCTTTGGAGGCCATGAAGGCCTGATGCTCAGGGCATATTATGCCAGGGTCGCCCCTCGTTCAGTCCATGATATTCCCCGGGAGAAGCTGTCTTCATACAGGCTTGGACGCCTGGAGCGCATAAAACCCTCCGGTCAGAGAGCCCTCAGCCTTGGGGCGGAGCTGCTGCTTATAGAGTCTTTGAAAACTCTGGGTGAGCCGGAATTGCCCCTGGATATATATACCGGGCCCGGCGGAAAGCCCGGACTGAGAGAGGGACCCTGCTTCAGCCTGTCCCATTCCGGGGAGCTGGTCTTCTGCGCTCTCTCTGACGTTAAGGTTGGCTGTGACGTTCAGAAGCTGCCGGAAGCTGAACCAAGCCCCCGGCTGCTGGAGCGCTGCCTGTGTGAAAGGGAGAGGCGCCTGTACAGTGAAAGCGGGAAAAAGAGAGAGCTGTTCACCATATTGTGGGGACTGAAGGAGAGCTATGCTAAGATGGACGGAGCGGGGCTGGGCCCGCTTCCTCCGGCAGAGATCCCCATCCAGCTGTGCCGCCCCGGTGCAGCGGCGGTGGAAGGCAGCAGTGCAAAGCTCTGGTACCGTGTGGACGGAGATTATGTTTTTGCTGTGTGTTCTGAAAAACATGAAATACCCCAGGAGTTCGGACAGCTGGACATATACCTAAAATAAAATATATATGCAAATCTTCTGAAGAGTTTATTGATTCTAAACAGGGACCGCAAAGCTGCGGTCCCTGTTTGTTTACACAATAGACACAAGCTATAGTCAAAAAACACCAAAAAAACCAACAAAAATACACAAGCTATTGTGGCTCGTTCATATGCAATTCACTAATGTTTAGAAATTTTTAACATTTCCTCTTGCCTTTTTTCGCTGGTGTGGTATCATGTCAAATATCTTATTATCAATTTACATCTTTACATCACAAAATGGATGAAGCATTAAAACTTAGAGGGCCGTATACCGTTACCAATAGGAGGCGGGACAAGCCCACTACTTGCAAAGAGGCGATAGTTCATGGCAATGGACACACTTAAAGACAAAGCCGAGGCCTGCTACGATGAAGTGGTAGACATCCGCAGACGTATACACCGCCACCCGGAGATAGGGCGCAGCGAATTTGTCACCTCCGCTCTCATTAGGGAGAAGCTGGAAGAGTACGGCGTGGACAAGATAGAGTCTCCTGTACCCACGGCTGTGGTAGCCCTGATAAAGGGCAACAAGGGGCCCGGGCGCTGTGTGGCTCTCAGAGCTGATATCGATGCCCTCCCCGTTCAGGAGGAGACCGGATTGCCTTTTGCCAGCGAAGTGCCAAACATGATGCACGCCTGCGGCCACGATCTCCACGCCTCCATGCTGCTGGGTGCGGCAAAGATTCTGTGCGGCATGAGGGAGGAGTTTTGCGGCACTGTAAAGCTTATCTTCCAGCACAGTGAGGATACCCTCCCCGGCGGCGCAAAGGAACTGGTGGAGAAGGGCGTTATGGAAAATCCCCACGTGGATGCGGCTTATGCCATCCATGTGCTGCCCGACGACAATATAGTCGGCAAAATAGGCATACGCAAGGGGCCCATGACCACCTCCGTTGACCTCTATGACATTACCGTCAACGGCGTGGGAGGTCACGGCTCCGAGCCCCAAAAGACTACAGACCCTATTCTGGCCGCCTGCCAGATGGTGGTGGCTATGCAGCAGATAGTGGCCCGCAGGGTAGACCCTATGGAGACTGCGGTTATGTCCATAGGCAATATAAATGCCGGTGTGGCTCCCAACGTCATACCCAGTCAGTGCAAGTTCGGGGGCGTGTCCAGAGCCTATACCGAAGAAGTCAGAGAGATAATCCGCCAGCAGATGTTCGCCATTGCCAAGGGCATGGAGGGTGTCTCCGGCTGCCAGTTCGACGTGTACCACTACTACGGCTACCCCGCAGCTTACAATGACGGGGAGCTGGTGGACTGCGCCCAGGAGGCCATAGAGCGGGAACTGGGGAAGGATGCCATTATCGAGCTGGAAAGACCCATGAGTTTCAGTGAGGATTTTGCTTACTTCCGCCAAATGGCGGGTGTGCCCAGCGCTTACTTTATGCTGTATGCCGGGCATGTGGGGGATGAGACCTACTCCCTTCACAATCCTAAATGCTGTGTTAAGGAAGAGGCCATGCCCTACGGCATTAGAGCTCTTGTGAGCATGGCCGTTCACTATCTCAACCGTTGAGAGCGATTTAAAGGTATTCTCACGGCAGATCTTTCAGGTCTGCCGCTGGAATAAAGCAAATTTATAGGAGGAAGAAAGAATGTACAACTTCATGCTTGCCTTCATCATCTGTGCAATTGCATTCGTTATCGGCGAAGTAGTCAGCACCGTGACCAAGGCATGGATCCCCTCTGTCTTCGTGACAGCCGTCATCATGCTGGTTGGCTATTGGACCGTTATCCCCAAGACTGTGGTCTCCGATAGCTTGCTCATCCCCTTCGGCAGCCAGCTTGGTATCTATCTTCTGATAACCCATATGGGTACTGTCATCAGCCTTAAGCAGCTGAAAGAGCAGTGGAAGACCATTGTTATATGCTTGGTAGGCCTGGCCGGTATGTGCGCCCTGTCCATGCTGTTAGCTCCCATATTTATGGACCGCACCCTGGTCATTGCAGGTCTGCCTCCTCTCACCGGCGGTATCGTTGCTGCTACCATGATGCAGTCTGCCGCTGCTGAGGCCGGACTTGAGACTGCCGCCGTATTTGCCATCACCATGTACTGCGTACAGGGCTTTGCCGGCTACCCCCTCACTGCTATCTGCCTGCAGATTGAAGGCCGCCGTCTTCTCAAGAAGTACCGCAGCGGCGAGGCCAAGACCGACAAGGACGCTCTTGCCGGCACTCAGGAAGCTGCCCGCAAGACCCTTATCCCCCCTGTCCCCAAGAAGTATGACTCCGACGGCGTCACCCTGCTGAAGCTTGCTATTGTCGCCTGGTTTGCAATCCTCCTGGGCACTGTCAAGTTCCCCGGCATCGGCACCATCAGCGGCGCTATCTGGGCTCTGCTCCTGGGCGTTTTCTTCTGCACCATCGGCTTCCTGGATCGCCGTTCCCTGAACAAGGCCAACTCCTACGGCATCACCATGTTCGCTCTGATGATGTACATCTTTGACGGCCTGAAGGACTGCACCCCCGATATGCTTCTCTCCATCATCGGACCCATGATCATCCTCATCATCATCGGTGTTGCCGGTATGTGCGTTGCCTCCTTCATTATCGCCAAGATCTTCAAGATGAGCTTCCCTCTCGCCTTTGCAAACGGCCTGACCGCTCTCTACGGCTTCCCCCCCGATGCCATCATCACCGAGTCCACCTGCACCGCTCTGGCTGAGAACGAGGATGAAAAGGCCTACCTGATGAGCAAGATGTTCCCGTCCATGATAGTCGGCGGCTTCACCACCGTTACCATCACCTCCGTGTTCATCGCCGGCATCTTTGCCAACATGTTCTGATTTATTCAGGGACTTGAATCATGGACCGTCTTGGTCTATAATAACAGCATAAACCTCCATCCCACGCCTCCAATGGGGGTGTGGGATGTGTGGCATTATCATTTTTTAGGAGACAATACAATGGATATCAAAAAGATAGCAGCTTCCTACAATGATTACCTGATAGAAATGCGTCGTCATTTCCACGCTCATCCGGAAGTAAGCGGAAAAGAGTATGAGACCAGCAAGACAATCAAGGCGGAGCTTGACAAGTACGGCATCCAGTGGCGCCCCTGCGGCATGGAGACCGGCGTTCTGGCCACCATCCAGGGCGCAAAGCCCGGCAAGACCATCCTTCTGAGAGGCGATATGGACGCCCTTTCCGTCCAGGAGGAGACCGGCGTGGACTATGCCAGCCAGAACCCCGGTGTGATGCACGCCTGCGGCCATGACTGCCACACCGCCGCCATGCTCACTGCGGCCCGCCTGCTCAACGACCACAAGGACGAACTCTGCGGCACCGTGAAGCTGGCTTTCCAGCCCGCCGAGGAGATTGCCCAGGGCGCCATGTCCATGATTAAGGACGGCGCTATGGACGGCGTGGACGGATGTTTCGGTATCCATGTCTGGTCCGATGTGGAAGCCGGTAAGGTCTCTGTTGAGGCAGGCCCCCGCATGGCCGCTGCCGACATGTTCACCGTCAATGTCCACGGCAGAGGCGGCCACGGTTCCGCTCCTCAGCAGTGCATCGATGCAGTTGTGGTCTCCAGCGCCATCGTTCAGAATCTCCAGACTATTATCAGCCGGGAAATAAATCCTGCTGATGCAGCTGTCCTCACTGTGGGCAAGCTTGAGTCCGGCAGCCGCTGGAACATCATTGCCGAGTACGGCACTCTGGAAGGCACCACCAGATACTATAAGCCCGAGCTTACCGAGTACTTCAAGGAAGCTATCACCCGCGTTGCCACTCAGACCGCCGCTTCCTACCGTGCAGAGGCCACTGTGGACTTTAACCACCTGATTGCCCCCACTGTCAACGAGCCCGTTTTCACCGCCATGGCTGCGGAGTCCGCCAAGAAGGTCATGGGCGACAACTGCCTCATCCATCAGCCCGCTGTCACCGGCGGCGAGGACTTCGCCTTCTTCCTGGAGAAGGCCCCCGGCGCAATGGTGTTCATGGGCGTGCGCAACGAGGACTGCGGCGCCTGCTGGGCCCAGCACCACGGCAAGTACAATGTGGACGAGTCCGTCCTGCTCAACAGTGTCATGCTCTACGCCCAGGTGGCTGTGGACTTTAACTCCGGCTGCTGAGTCAATATTCACCAACCAGCGTCATTTATCAGGCCCCGGCTTTGCCCGGGGCCTGAATTTT
>CALWYF010000073.1 GCA_944385705.1 uncultured Oscillospiraceae bacterium
CGTCATGCTGTATGCCCAGGTGGCCCAGGACTTCAACTCCGGCTGCTGAGTCAATATTCACCAACCAGCGTCATTTATCAGGCCCCGGCTTTGCCCGGGGCCTGAATTTTGTCCGGCCCGCCAAGGCTTTTCCCGGGAAAAACAGATATTTTTTTCTTGTGCAGAGGGAGCGTTTGTGATATAATTTCCGCTGATATCAGCAAAAAGAGGTTTTTTATCCATGATAGCGACTGTAGTGAACGTGCTGGCGATACTGGCCGGGGGCACAATAGGTGTGCTGTTCGGCAACAAGATAGGGGATAAATACTCCAAAGGACTGATGACCGTCATCGGTCTCATCACCTTTACCATAGGCATCCAGAGCGTGATGGGCTCCCAGAACACTCTGGTAGTGGTGGTATGCCTGGTGCTGGGCACCCTCATCGGCATGCTGCTGAAGCTGGACGACGCCATAAACATCTCCGGGGACTGGCTGAAGTCCAAGCTGGCAAATACCAAATTCGGCAGCGGGCGCTTCGGCGAGGCCTTCGTCACCTGCACCATCCTCTTCAGTGTGGGTACCATGACTATTTTGGGCTCTATACAGGCGGGACTCAATCACGACTACACCATACTTTTTACCAAGAGCATCATGGATTTTGTAAGCTGCCTGGCTTTTTCCTCGGCTCTTGGCCCCGGAGCTATCTTTGCCTGCATCCCTGTGCTCATAGTCCAGGGCTCCATTACTCTGCTGGCCTCCGTTGTGGCCCCCATTCTTACCACTGAAGTGGTGGCGGAGATGTCTGCCGTGGGCGGGGCCATGTTCCTTGGCATGTCCATAAACCTGCTGGGACTTAGACAGGAGAGCGTAAAGGTGGGGGATATGCTGCCCGCCATCGTCCTGCCCATCATCTACTTCCCCCTGGCCGGACTGCTGGGCATAGGATAATAAATTCAAGGGGAAATATATTAAAAAAATAACATATGGCTGATATACAAAGCCAAAGGCAGTGACTATTGCCTTTGGCTTTGTTTTGTCTTATACTTATTAAAAAGGCATAATAATATGATTTAGGGAGGCGGAACGATGACGGAATATTCCGGATATATGGGAAAAATGCTGATGATAGATCTGGATGACGGCAGCGAAAAAGAGTACCCCTGGACCGACAGAGACAGGGAGCTGTACATCGGGGGAAAGGCCGCAGCCTCCAAAATAATGTATGATAACTTTACCGGCAAGGAGGACCCCTTTTCCGGAGATAACTTGATAATCGTCTCCACCGGTCCCGTTACGGGCACCTTTGCCCCTTCCTCCAACCGCTTTGATATATCTTCTCTCTCTCCTCTCACCGGCCTCACTACCTCCTCCAACTGCGGCGGCGACTTTGGCTTCTATTTGAAAAAGGCCGGGCTGGACGCCCTGATAATCAGGGGCAAAAGCGAAAAGCCGATTTGGATAGAGATAAACGAGGGGGGAGTAAAATTTCACCCGGCAGACGAACTGTGGGGCTTGAAGACGGGAGAGACTCAGACGGCTTTGAAGAAAAAACTGGCCGAGCTCAACGGGCCCAAGGGCCGCTACGGCATGCTGTGCATAGGTCCCGCCGGGGAGAATCTGGTTCGCTACGCCGCAGTCATAAGCGGGGAGAGGGCCGGAGGTCGGGGCGGCATAGGCGCTGTTTTCGGCAGTAAAAATGTAAAGGCTCTGGTGTCCACCGGCAGTCGGGAGATAAAGATATTTAATAAGGAAAAGGCCATGGAGCACCACAAGAAGTGGACCGCAGCCCTGAAGGCCCACCCTATAACCGGCTCTCAGCTGCCCAGACTGGGTACCGCCAGCCTGGTAAGCTCTATGGAGATGAACGGACAGCTGGCCACCCGGAACTTCTCCGCAGGCCGCTTTGAAAGCTTTGAGAAGGTCAGCGGCGAGGCTCTGGCCGAGGAGGAGAACATCACCAACAGCGGCTGCCTGTCCTGCCCGATACGCTGTACCAGAACGGTGGAAGTGGATGGAAAGAAGGTAAAGGGCCCTGAACTGGAGACTCTGGGCCTCTTTGGCGCAAACCTCCTCAACGACAATCTGAAGCTGGTGTGCCGCTGGAACAATGAGCTGGACGAGCTGGGCATGGACAGCATATCCTGCGCCGGTACCATAGCCTGGGCCATGGAGGCCAACGAGAAGGGCCTGTGGGACAACGGCCTGAAGTTCGGACAGGTGGACGGTATCTCCCAGGTGCTGGAGGATATAGCCTTCCGCCGGGGCATCGGGGACGAGCTGGCTGAGGGCTCAAAGCGCCTTAGCGACAAGTATGGCGGCAAGGACTTTGCCATCCAGTCCAAAGGCATGGAGCTGTCTGCCTATGAGCCAAGGCGGGCCGTGGGCCAGGGCCTGGGCTATGCCGTGTCCAACCGGGGCGGCTGCCACCTCAACGGCGGCTACCTGGTGGTACTGGAGGGACTGGGACTGAATATCGACAGGCAGACACCCAAGGCCAAGGCCCAGCTGTGCATGTTCATGCAGGATTTTATGGAGTCCATCTCCCTGTGCGGACACTGCCTCTTTACATCCTATGCTGTTTTCCCCGGCTTCCTTATAAGCAAGCCCAACAGCCCTATATCCAGATTTGTAAACTTCATCATACCACACTGCGGCTGGGCCGTAGGCATGCTGGACAGGTTCCCGGCCATGGCCTGCATGAACATGCCCTTGATACCCTACACCTATGAGCTGAAGTACGCCGTAGGTATGAAGATGAACATAGGCAAATTCCTGCGCATAGGGGAGCGCAGCTACAATGTGGAGAGGGCCGTGAACGCCCGCTTCGGCGTGTCCGCCGAAAGTGACAAGCTGCCCAAGCGCCTCACCGATGTGCTTCAGGACCCCAAGGACCCCAGCAGCAAAGTGCCTCTGGAGCGTATGAAGCGGATATATTACAGGACCAGGGGTTGGGGCGCCGACGGTCTGCCCGGCCAGAGCAAGCTGAAAAGGCTGGGTATAAGATGAGAGTCAAGGTCAAACTCTTCGGCCTGCTGAGGATAGACAGCGGCATAAAGGAAGTGGAGCTTGAGGCTTCCACCGTCCGGGAGCTGTACCCGCTGCTCCTGGCGGAGATGCGCAGGCGTGACCCTGAGTGCAGCCTGGATGAAAAGGACTTGAGGGCCTGCGTTGTTGCAGTAAATGAGCGGAGAGCAAAGCCAGGCACAAAGCTGTCCCCAGGGGATGTGGTTTGCCTGCTGCCACCGGTGGCCGGCGGATAACTGCAATATTATGTAAATTAATTCGGCAGGCCTTATGGTCTGCCGAAGCTCTTTATCTATATACAAAGAGAATGCCCCCTGTCATGGTTTTCCATGACAGGGGGCAAAACCTATATGGGGGATTGGGGGTTAAAATTATAGACGGTATGCTGCCGGGCTTACATGCCGCTGGCACCGTAGTTGGACAGGACGCGGGCGGAAGGATCGTTCACATCGCAGCCCTTCCAGCTCTTGTTGGGCATCCAGAAGTCTGTCACCATGCCGGACTGGCCTGGGTAGTACTTCTCAAATATTTCCCTGTAAAGCAGGGACTCCTTGGTGAAGGGGCGGGCATGACTGTATTTACGGCGGAGCTTTTCATATTCGGCGTCGCTGTAATAGCTCTCGGCATAGGCCTTCAGGTAGTCCACCATGGAATGGCCCACGGCGTCGGAGAAGGCGGCCTTCTCCCGGTACAGGATATCATGGGGCAGATAGTCGCCCTCAAAAGCATGGCGCAGGAGATACTTGCCCTTACCGTAGGTGTTGATCTTCATAGCCGGGTCTATGCTCATCACATATTCCACAAAATCCAGATCGCCGAAGGGCACTCTGGCTTCCAGGGAGTTTACGGAGATGCAGCGGTCTGCTCTCAGCACATCGTACATGTGCAGCTCTCTTACCCGCTTTTCTGCTTCTTTCTGGAACTCCTGAGCAGAGGGGGCAAAATCCGTATATTTGTAGCCGAAGAGCTCGTCGGACACCTCACCGGTGAGGAGCACACGGATGTCGGTGTTTTCATGTATCCACTTGCACAGCAGGTACATGCCCATGCTGGCCCTGATGGTAGTAATGTCATAGGTACCCAGCAGATGGATAACATCCTCCAGAGACTCCAGTACCTGCCAGCGGGTCATAATGACCTCGGTGTGATCGCTGCCCAGATAATCGGCTACCTGCTTTGCGTACTTAAGATCGATGGCATCCTCGCTCATGCCTATGGCAAAGGTGCGGATGGGAGTTTCCGACTTCTGCTTGGCTATGGCGCAGACCAGGGAGGAGTCCAGCCCTCCGGAGAGGAGGAAGCCAACCTTGGCGTCGGATACAAGGCGCTTTTCCACCGCAGTGCAGAGCTTGTCGTGGATGTTTTTGCATACGTTGTCCAGACTGTCATGGACCACATGCTTCACAGAGGCAATATCCCGGTAGCAGTAAAATTCGCCGTCCTTATAGTAATGGCCGGGAGGGAAGGGGAGTATCCTGGCGCACAGGCCCACAAGGTTTTTAGGCTCGCTGGCAAAGACTATCACGCCGCTGTCATCGTAGCCGTAGTAGAGGGGGCGTATGCCGATGGGGTCTCTGGCTGCAACATAACTGCCGGTAGAGGCGTCAAAAAGTATGAGGGCAAACTCGGCGTCCAGCATCCTGAACATATCCGTGCCGTACTTCTCATACAGAGGCAGAAGCACCTCGCAGTCAGAGCCGCTTACAAAATGAAAACCGTCGGAGGCCAGTTCCTTTTTGAATTTATCAAAACCGTAAATCTCACCGTTGCATACAACATAACTGCCATGGTACTCAAAGGGCTGCATGCCCTCGGGGGTGAGGCCCATGATGGCCAGACGGTGGAAGCCCATGAGCCCCATACCTGTATCTACTATACGGCTGTCATCGGGGCCACGGGATATGGTGGCGTCAAAGTGCTTTTTAAATTCTTCATAGCTGAGACCGCTGCCGCAGTAACCCATTATTGAACACATAATATCTCTCCTCTTTTGCCGTGATACGGCAGACAATTTAACGTGCAGGGGGATAAATCCCCCTGCACGAATTTAAAGATACAGCATCCAATAGGGCAAGTGCTGCTTCTCGCGGTGCCACCTATTTTTGTTCTCTTTTACGCCGCTTAACGCGCGGTTGCGTCTTACCTACTGGAATAATCTTTCGGCTCGAAGCTCATCAGGTGTTATTCTTCCGGGGCCTGCTGCGCAGTTTACAGCTGCCCTGCGCTCTCTGAAAACGGTGTCCCGGCTTACTTCTCCTGATTCAAACGCCTTTTCCGTTATTTTGTTTTTAATCCTCTCTAAACTCTCAATAAGGGGGGTGACTTACTCTACATCCTGGAGTGCGTCGTAGCCCTCCTCGCCGGTGCGAATCTTTACGATATTTTCCACGTCGTAGACGAAGATCTTGCCGTCGCCCAGATGTCCGGTATAAAGCACCTTCTTGGCGGTCTCTATTACTGTACGCACCGGAACCTTGCTTACGACTATATCCACCTGGACCTTGGGCATAAGGTCGGTCTCCAGCTGGACGCCACGGTAGAACTCCGGCTTGCCGGTGGGAACGCTGCAGCCCAGAACGTGGGAAACAGTCATGCCGGTAATGCCGATGGACATCATGGCGGTCTTCAGAGCATCGAACTTTGCATCCTTGCAGATGATCTCCACCTTGGTGAACTTGGGGCTGTCTCCGGAGAAGCTGGGAACCTTCTTCACCGGGATGGCCTCGGCTGCGGGCACATCGCCACTGACCACAGTGGGGACGGAGGCGGTGGTGCCGGAGTATTTGTTTACTGCCGCCGCAAAATCGGGGTAGGCGCTGGGCAGACCGTGCTCGGTAATGTCCAGACCGGATATCTCATCCTCGGCAGAAACTCTCAGCCCGTGGGTCTTTTTAAGGATGGCAAAGAAGAGAACCATCATTACCACGGCGTAGCTGCCTACGCTGAGCACACCCAGCAGTTGGATACCAAGGAAGCTGAAGCTGCCGGTGTAGAACAGGCCGGGGAGGCCGGCGGGAGCATCGGGATTTGCCAGAAGGCCTACGGCTATGGTGCCCCAGATACCGTTGGCACAATGAACGCCTATGGCACCCACCGGGTCATCTATATGCAGCTTAAGGTCAAGGAACTCAACTACAACGACAACCAGGATGCCGGAGACAATACCTACCACCACGGCGCCTATAGCATCCAAAGCGTCGCAGCCGGCGGTAATGCCAACCAGACCGGCAAGGGAAGCGTTGAGACACATGGACACATCGGGCTTGCCGTTCTTTATCCAGGTGTAAAGCATGGTGGTGACGGTGGCCACGGAAGGAGCGATGGTAGTGGTAAGGAAGATGGAAGCCAGCTGAGATGCGGTGGTGGCGGCGGCTCCGTTAAAGCCGTACCAGCCCAGCCACAGGATGAATACGCCAAGAGCTCCCAAGGTGATGGAGTGGCCGGGAATTGCGTTGACTTTTATAACTTTTCCGCCGGGGTCCCTGACATATTTGCCAATGCGTGGGCCAAGGAAGATGGCGCCCACCAGAGCGGCTATGCCGCCCACCATATGGATGGCGCAGGAGCCGGCGTAGTCGTGGAAGCCAAGACTGCTCAGCCAGCCGCCGCCCCAGATCCAGTGGGCCTCAATGGGGTATACGAACAGGGAAATGATTGCGGAATATATGCAGTAGGCGGAAAACTTCGTGCGCTCGGCCATGGCGCCGGAGACAATGGTGGCGGTGGTGGCGCAGAAGACAAGATTGAACACAAAGGTGGTGGCTCCGGTAAAGCCCTCTTCAGGGCTTGCGATAAAGGACTTGAAATCGGTCCACATATCCAGATTGGGAATGCCAACCAGACCGTACAGGGCATCCTGCCCCATCATAAGGGTATAGCCCAGAATGGAGAAAACTATGGTACCTATGCAGAAATCCATCAGGTTCTTCATTATGATGTTTCCTGCGTTCTTTGCTCTGGTGAAGCCGGTCTCCACCATGGCAAATCCGGCCTGCATCCAGAAGATAAGGGCGGTGCCTATCAGCAACCAAAATTCTACAGTCATACCATAATCACCCCGCTTTTCACACGCCGAAGAGCAGATCGCCGTAAGTGGGGAAGGGCCAATACTTCTTTGCAGTAATGGTTTCGGCCTCATCGGCGGGAGCCCTCAAAAGACTCATCTTAGGCAGAACCTCATCACGGATGAGAGCGGCCTGCTCGGATATATCCTTTGTGAGACCCAAAGTGATAAGAGTGGAATCCAGCTCATCCACAGCAGACTCCATCTGGTCTACCAGAGCGGAGAGCTTTGCTACCCGTTTCTTCTCGTAGCAGCAGCTTATATCGCTGTCCAGAGACTTCTTTGCGGCGGCAGTAGAGGAGAGAGCCTCTATGTATGCCTCAACCGCAGGGATAATCTCCTTTTCTGCCATATCCACCATGGTATGGGCCTCTATGGTAACGGTCTTGCAGTAGTTTTCCAGAAGTATCTCGTAACGGGATTCCAGCTCAGCCTCGCTGTAGACACGCAGGCCGGTGAGCATCTCCACGTTCTTCTTCTCCAGAATGCAGGGCATGCAGTCGGGAGTGGTGCGCAGGTTGCTGAGACCACGGTGCTCAACAGCCTCTTCTATCCAGCTCTCGTCATAGCCGTTGCCGTTGAAGATGATGCGCTTATGCTCCTTGAGGGTCTTGCGGATAAGCTCATGAAGGGAGGCGTTGAAGTCATCGGCTTTCTCCAGCACGTCGGCGTATTCCTTCAGCTCCTGAGCCACTGCGGAGTTGAGCATGATGTTTGCGCAGGCAATGGAGTTGGAGGAGCCCAGCATACGGAACTCGAACTTGTTGCCGGTGAAGGCAAAGGGAGAAGTACGGTTGCGGTCAGTGGTGTCCTTGGGGAAGCGAGGCAGCACCGTGGCGCCCAGCTTCATCTGAGTACGCTCCACTGCGTTGTAGGGGACATCCTCCTCAATGGATTTCAGAACTGCGGTGAGCTCATCGCCAAGGAAGATGGAAACAACGGCAGGGGGAGCCTCGTTGGCGCCCAGACGGTGATCGTTGCCTGCGGTGGCAACGCTGGCACGGAGCAGATCCTGATACTCATCTACGGCCTTGATGACGGCGCAGAGGAAGAGAAGGAACTGGGCGTTCTCATGGGGAGTGTCTCCGGGAGAGAGAAGGTTCACGCCGGTGTTGGTGGCGATGGACCAGTTGTTGTGCTTGCCGCTGCCGTTGACTCCGGCAAAGGGCTTTTCATGGAGCAGGCACACCAGACCATGCTTGTCGGCAACCTTCTGCATGATCTCCATGGTCAGCTGGTTGTGGTCGGTGGCGATGTTGGTGGTGGTATAAATGGGAGCCAGCTCATGCTGAGCGGGAGCAACCTCGTTATGCTCGGTCTTGGCCAGAATGCCCAGCTTCCAAAGCTCCTCATTCAGTTCGGCCATATAGGCGGCCACTCTGGGCTTTATAACGCCAAAGTAGTGGTCATCCATCTCCTGACCCTTGGGGGGCTTTGCTCCGAAAAGAGTACGGCCGGTGAAGATGAGGTCACGGCGTTTCTTGTACATTTCCTTATCTATAAGGAAGTACTCCTGCTCGGGGCCAACGCTGGTGCGCACACATTTCACGGTGTCGTTACCGAAGAGACGGAGCACACGCAGGGCCTGCTGGTTGATGGCGTCCATGGAACGCAGCAGGGGAGTCTTTTTG
>CALWYF010000074.1 GCA_944385705.1 uncultured Oscillospiraceae bacterium
ACTTCCAGGTACCTTTTTGCAAGATTAACTTCCGCATGACTGGCCACCCAACCGGAACTTAGCTTTTCAATTGAGGACACTATTTGGAGGACATTTCAAAATGAATCCAATTGCTAAATTTGTCAAAGAGAACAGAAAGCTGGCCGGACTGACTCAGGAGGAATTTGCCATACGCTCAGGGCTGGGGCTCCGTTTCGTCCGTGAGCTTGAGCAGGGGAAAGAGACTGTACGGATGGATAAGGTAAATCAGGCCCTGGCTATGTTCAACCGGCAGGCCGTGCCCGGCCCAAAGGAGCATGAGGGAGAATAATCTATGAGTATTTTCAGAACGGCTTATGTATATGTGAGAAATGTTTTTGCCGGGATCTTATGTGAAACCGATGAGGGCTATACTTTTTCATATGATATGGATTACCTGAGACGCCCTGACGCTTCCCATGTATCCCTGACCTTGCCGCTGCGGAGTGAGCCATATTTTTTAAAAAATCTCTTTCCGTTTTTTGACGGCCTTATTCCGGAGGGCTGGCTATTAAAAGTAGTCAGCAATAATTGGAAGATCTCCTCCAGAGACCGGTTTGGGATTCTGCTTGTAGCTTGTAAAGACGCAATAGGCAATGTTTCTATCAGGGAGGAGCGGATATGAACTGTTTATGCTGCGGCAAGCCCCTTCACAGCGGAGATGAGTCCGGCTGGCATAAGGCCTGTATAAAAAAGTTCTTCGGCACAAACAGGCTGCCTGAAATTGAAATAGACGATAAAACACTGGAATTGCTGGCCATTGAGACCACAAACAAGGGCTTCACTGTTCCAGGTGTGCAGAAGAAACTGTCTCTGCATCTTCTCAGCGACAGAAGCAATCCCAGGCTGACCCTGGTGAACTATCCCACCGGCTATATTCTAAAACCTCAGGTCGCTGAGTATGAAGCCTTGCCTGAGTCTGAACAGCTTGTCATGTCAATGGCGGATGCAGCCGGGATTTCAACTGTACCCCATGGGCTTATTCGAAGCGGCGACGGTCTTGCCTATATCACGAAACGGGTTGACAGGAAACTCGATAAAGGTAAAACAGGGATGCTGGCCATGGAGGATTTCTGTCAGCTGGATCTGCGTCTGACAGAAGATAAATACAAAGGCTCTTACGAGCGCTGCGCCAAAGTCATAGAGAAATACTCCTCCCGCACCGGCATCGATATGGCAGAGTTTTATATACGGGTGGTCTTTTCCTTTTTTGCTGGCAACTCGGATATGCACATGAAGAACTTTTCTTTGATTGAGACCGATGAGGGCACAGGAGAGTATGTACTGTCCCCTGCTTACGATCTGCTCCCGGTCAACGCCAATGTACCCTCAGACAAGGAGCAACTCGCCTTACCCATGAACGGCAAGAAGATGAATATCCGCAGAAACGATTTTCTCAAGTTCGCTGACTACTGCGGAATTTCAAGAGCGGCAGCGGAGAAAATGATCAAACGGCTTGTTGATATGGAGCCGAAATTCTTGTCGATGTGTGAGTCTTCGCTGCTGCCGGAAGAGCTGAAAACAAGGTTGACGACAATAATCCAGGAGCGTACTACCATTCTTCAGGGCAATGCAATTTAAATTCCTCTTTATGCTGCTTTCTGTATCTGAGAAAATAAGGTGCTGCCTACAATAGTTTTCATTGTAGGCAGTACCTTTGTGCATTACAATATTGATATTATTCAATGTTATTCATGGAAGGCAAGTAATCTTTGTAACACTTCAGGAATGTTTTCAGATGAAATATGTGATTAGCAGATTTGTGGGTGATTTTTCCATAATATGGGCCGCAAAGGAATTCGATAAACCACTCTTTGGGGACAAGGTTCTTCTTATCTACGACAAAGCTCTTCAACACCTTGATCCTGCACCATCTGGCAACAGCAGAGGGGCAATAGCCGGTAAATTCAGAAATATATTTTACGTCCAGCAAACTGGGCTGACTTTTCATCAAATCGGCATAGAAGTCCGGCAAAACAGCCAAGCTGGTCTTTGGCAACTTGGGTGTAGCGTCCTGAACAGCGCTTGTCACCCAAGTTATCCGGTACTTTTCCGGGTTCACTTCTCTGTCCCGCAGGTATTCTATCACATCTACAGTTTTTATTTTGAATCTATGGGTCGCAGTTTTCATATCCCTGCATGGAATCAAGCCATTAGTAAGCAAGGCCAGCCCTTTCCTTTTACTGATATGGCATATTTTGCACAGCTGTTCTTTGCTTATTTCTTCGGGATAACTATTCAGTACATATTTACAGTAGGTCTCAAGTTTCATGCTGCACCTCGACAATAGTATTTGCCATCAACCTTAGCGAGGGCGCAGCAAAAAGTGGCTCGAATATTACGCTGATTCTGCGTCAAAATGGAGCTCTCAGTTCTCTTCCAGTTCTCTCTTTTTTCCCAGTTCTCTTCTTGTTCTACATTTTTTCCGAGAAAAATTCGAGCCCTTCAGGAACATTTCACCGAGCGGTGAAAGGCTCAAATTTTCAAGGCTTTGCGGGTTTTCCGCAGCCTGTATCCATTGAAGATTCAGGTCTTTGGGGCTTCCAGCAGAGTAGCTTTCAGAGCGCTGTGTTCCATTAAAATCCAATTAAAGGGTAAAACTTGAAAACCGTTAGGGCAGTGATGTCCACAGGGGTTCGAATCCCTTACCCTCCGCCAAAAATGCACTGTTCCACCGTAAGGTGGAGCGGTGCATTTTTCTAAGTGTTTTTGGGATTCGAACCCGAGGGCTTTTGGAAACGTGCCGGTGGCACGTTTCAACCCGAGGCGGCCTGCCCCGCAGGGCAGGTCGAATCCCTTACCCTCCGCCAAAAATGCACTGTTCCACCGTAAGGTGGAGCAGTGCATTTTTTAGTGTTTTGGGGATTCGAACCCGAGGGCTCTTGGAAACGTGCCGGTGCACGTTTCAACCCGAGGCGGACTGCCCCGCAGGGCAGGTCGAATCCCTTATCCTCCGCCACGTCGGAGCAAGCTGCATATCGCTTGCTCCGACTTTTTATGCCTTTGCAAAAAAGTCAGAGTGCGCTCATTCCGCTGCTCCTCCTTAGCCAAACCGGCCCCATGCTCTGCATTGGACTCCGGTTTGGGGACGCGACAGCGCAGGCGAGCTGCAATTTGCCTGCATAATCTTTTTACGCCTTTGGCAGAAAAGACATCATCCGCCGCTACCTTGCTCCTCCTTTCAAACCCGAACCCGTTTCCCTGGGCTTCGGGTTTGTTTTTTTATCTTCGTACTTTACACTTCTATACGTCCCCCACCGCAGGACAATCCGATCTTATTACCTATAATATAGATAGCAAAATATCCCATGCAAATTAAAGAAGAAATTTCTGGAATATGCGCGGAAAACTGAAAAGCCTGTGTGCTGACGCACAGGTGAATGCTTAGAGTCTGTCCCCCTAATATAATCCAGGTAAATTTTTGCCGGATCCTACTATTTTTATAAAAAAGAACTTACGAAACCGGCATATCTAGGCCGCAGCAGCACAGACACGAAACGCATTTATATATGTAATGACCACCGGAGCTAAGCATGGGGCTGACACTATAGCGACAGAATCCTGATTCTGTAATATTTTGCAGAAATTACGCCGCAGTTATGGGCAAATTATTCACTCTTTAAATATTTAAACTGCAGAATGGCGTTAAACCGGCCGTGAATTTCGGAAAAACTTTACCTTGTCAACATATGTAGTATTTTTTTGCTCGATCCAGATGCCTCTAAACCATTGAATGGCATAAAATGCTCCAAATTTGGAATAATTGTATGAAATAAATATCAGGAAATTAACCTATGATAATGCAGGAAGTTAACAAATGGGTTAGTATACAAAGTAAATTAAATACATAGTGGTGATGTGAATGCAGGCCAGGGATTTTTTTGCAATGGCCCTAAATTTGGATGACGAAGAAATAATAGAAGACATTGTAACTGGTAGCAGCTTCCGCCATGTGCAGCAAGGGGAAATACTGCTGAAAGAAGGAGAATGCCAGCAGGAGATGCTGTTCCTGGTCAGCGGAATTATACGGCTTTACTACTTTGACGTTAACGGGCAGGAAATAACGGATTGCTTTGCCGCAGAACCGGGTATGCCCATAATAGCCCGCCCAAAGCTGCTGGTACCATCTGCTGTATACATAGAAGCATCTACAGACAGCGACATGTATAGCATACCATCCGCGCATATAGACTGTCTGCTGGATAAGCACTGTAAACTCCTTAAGATATATAACAATGTGCTGATGGATGCATTCGCTATGCATTGGGAAATCAAGACCATGATATGCAGGAATAATGCAATGCAACGCTATCAGTGGTTTCTGAAAACTTATCCCAGACTTGTGGACAGGATAAGCAATAAGCATGTAGCATCTTTCCTGGGCATCACGCCTGTGACGTTGAGCAGGCTGCGGCGCACTCTGCGGGAAAATAACGCATTGAAAGTCGGGGAAAAATGAGCAGGTCTTTTTTAAAAATCTGGAATATTTTTACTTCGATTCTTGTTGGCCTCGTGGTTATTCTTGCGCTGCTGTTGGCAGGTGTGCGTATTGCGGGTCTACAGGTATTCTCCGTCCTCTCCGGCAGCATGGAACCCACATATCATGTGGGAGCCCTTATATATGTTAAAAAGGTAGATGCCATGGAGCTCCGCTCAGGCGATGTCATCACTTTCATGCTTGACGAGGACACCGTGGCCACCCACCGCATCGTGGAGGTGGTACCCGATGCGGAGGACAGCTCCGTCCTCCGCTTCCGTACCAAAGGCGATGCCAATGACAACGTGGACGGAAACCTGGTGCATTACAAAAATGTTCTGGGTAAACCGGTATTCACCATCCCTTTGCTGGGATATCTTGCCGGGTATATTCAGCATCCTCCCGGCACCTATGTGGCCATATCTGTGGGAGCCATTCTCCTGCTGCTGGTTTTCCTGCCGGATCTGTTTGCGCCGGAGGAGAAAGGTCCCTCCCGTCCCCGGAAAAGGAGCAGGAAAGCTTATGATAGTCCCGGCCCGGCCCCTGAGCCCCCTCAGGCGGAGCCTGCCCTTCCGCGCCCGGAGCGGGCTGCCCCCGGCAGACACAGCGCCGCACCGGCTAAAAGGCAGCTGCCCCACAGGGGTGAGAGTCGCCCTACCGACAGTTCCAGGCGCCGCCGGGGCAGACACGAAGCCTGAGACAGATTGGAAAAATGCTTTCATCAGATGCGAAGCTCAAAGCTTATCGGTCTGTTGAATATAAAAAGCAAAAACAAAATCCGTAGAAAGGAGGAAAATTAAATGAGAAAGAATCGCGGAATAAGCACCAGAGCTCTCATTGCCGTTCTGGCACTGACTCTGCTCATCGGCTGCTCCCTGGGAGGAACCATAGCCTGGCTCATGGATAAGACGGAAACCGTTACCAACACCTTCACTGTGGGCGATATCAATATTGACCTTACCGAAACCACAACAGAATACAAGATCGTCCCCGGAGTTGATATAGAAAAGGACCCCAAGGTAACTGTGGAAGCTGATTCCGAAGCCTGCTGGCTCTTTGTCAAGGTGGAAGAAACCAACTGGCCGGAGCTTAAGGATGGCGAAACAAGAAAAGTTAATTACGCCATCGCCGATGGCTGGATTGAGCTGGCCGGCGAGACCGGCGTGTACTACCGTGAGGTATCCGCCAGTGCCGCCGATCAGACCTTCTCCGTCCTGCTGAACGATCAGGTCACTGTCAGCGAAACTCTGACCAAGGCTGAGATCAATGCCATTACTGCTGATCCCACTCTCAGCTTCACCGCCTATGCCGTCCAGAAGGAAGGCATGGCTACCGCTGCAGATGCTTGGGCTGCGGCAAATCCCCAGACCTGAGGAACATATGTGTGCCCGAACCCAGGGACTACATAAAATCGGGCCCAAGTATATTTTATAAGGAAAGAGGAAACTGACATGAAGAAAAAAACTCTGGCAATGCTCCTTGCTGTCTGCCTGATGGCCACTGCCGTCATCGGCGGCTCCCTGGCCTATTTTACCGACACCGATACTAAGACCAATACCTTCACTGTGGGCAAGGTCGACATCACCCTTACCGAAGACAAGTGGGTAGAAGATTCAAAGATTATTCCTGGCGCCACTATCGACAAGAACCCCACCATCACTGTTGCTGAGGACAGCGAAACTGCATACACCTTTATGAAGGTTGAGCTCTCTCAGGACTTTGTGGCTTTGTTGACAGAGTATGCAGAGGCGGAAGGAATCTCTGACCCTAAAGCTGTTATTGAAGCCTGGTTCACCACAAGCACCAGTCCCAAAATCATGGCACTTGGTGCCGACTACGTTATTCTTGGTGTTCTGAGCCCCAAGGCTGCCGGTGAGTCCGTCACCTATTTTGACCAGGTCAAGGTTCCTGCTGAGGTTACCCAGGAAATGATAAAGGCAGACGGTGTATACACAATCGAAATCACCGCCTATGCCATCCAGGCTGAAGGCTTCTATAACGAAGCTGATAAGCAGGCAAGCCGTCAGGCTGCCTTTAAAGCTCTGTTCCCCGACGAGACCCTTATCCCCTAAACCCTTGAACCCAATCTTCTTGGGGACAGGCCCTTCCGGGCCTGTCCCCAGGGCGGCAGATTTTAAGACAGTACCCTGCCGGCCGCGGCAAGGGGGGGATATTGTCTTATGATCTGTCGGTCAGATGAGAAGCGACATCTGTTTTTAAAAAGTATTTATTGATCTCACCTGACAATAAGCAAGTGGAGGGAAACAATATGAAAAAGAAACTGCTTGTCCTGTCGCTTATCGTAATTTGCATTGCGATATTGGCGGCAGGCACCCTGGCATATTTCACCGGGGGAGTAACTGCTCACAACGTCATCACCACCGGCGGCGTCTCCGTAGAGCTCATCGAGACCACCGACGGCAACCGGCCCTTCCCCGCTCAGGGCGTTTCCGGGGTCATGCCCGGGGACTCCGTGACCAAGAAGGTAGTGGTGAAGAACCTTGGGCCTTCCCAGGCCTGGGTTCGTCTCAAGCTGGATGTGGAAGTCCGAAACGCTGAGGGAGAGCTCATGGTCCTTGAGGATTTTCCCTTTACCCTCACCGGCGCTGACCCGGATAAATGGCTGGCCAGCGGAGACGCCCCCTATGTCTACTATTCCCAGCCTCTGGACCTGGGAGAATCAACCGTGCCCTTTATGGATGCGGTGGAGTTCAAGGACAGCATGGGCAACGAGTTTCAGGGCAGCACCCTGTCCCTGAAAATTACCGTTCAGGCGGTTCAGACCGCAAACAACGGCACAGCCGTAACCGAAGCCCTGGGCTGGCCGGAAGTGTAAGGAGGGATAACATATGAATAAGAAAGCAACAGCACTGCTTTTGTGCCTTGTGATGATGCTGTCTCTGTTTGTCCCCGGCACTCTGGCAACCGATGCCACCCAAAGCACCCCCGTCCCCGCTGAGACGGCGGCAGTCATCCAGACCCCCGCCCCCACCGAGGCTGTGAATGCTCCTGCGGCCCTGGCTGAGTCTCCGGCGCCCACCGGGACTCCCGCACCCGCCGAGACTCCCGCTCCCACCGGGACTCCCGCAGCCACCGAGACTCCCGCAGCCACCGAAACTCCCGCTGCCACCGAGACTCCCGTAGCCACCGAGACTCCCGCAGCCACCGAAACTCCCGCTGCCACTGAGAGCCCCGCTCCCACCGAAACTCCCGAAGCTACCGAAACTCCCGCTGCCACCGAGACTCCCGCAGCTACCGAAACTCCCGCTGCCACTGAGAGCCCTGCTCCCACTGAGAGTCCTGCTCCCCAGTGCACCTGCCCCGATGTGGAGGGCGTGGATAAGACCGCTGAGGACTATGTCCATGTAGAGGGCTGCCCCCTCTATGTAAAGCCCCAGGAGAAGGACTCTTTTGATGTTCTCTTTGAAAAGATGATGGCCGCCCAGTCTACTGATGAAATAAGTCAGCTTTTGGCGCCCTACACCGAAGAAGAGCTTGTGACCTTCATCCAGTGGCTGGAGGATAATGGGAAATACGACCAGCTTATAGAGTATTTAACACAACTCTCGATTGCTGAGTATGTACCGCCGGTTACCCAGAGTTTTACCAGCGCAGGTCCGTTGATGCCTCCCGTGACCGTAGCAGCCTCTGTTATGGCCAGAATGTTCCGTACAGCTCCTCTCATGTTGGATGAGGAGGATAACGGCTTGGTTACATCCAAAACGGTCACTTCTAACGGTGACGGTTCTTATACAATAACTATGGAGGCCTATACTACCGGCACTGTCACCAGCTCGGAAAAGTCGGTTCCCGTTGATGTTGTGCTGGTGCTTGACCAGTCTGGCTCCATGAGCGACGGATTTTCAGGTACGACCCGCCAGGCTGCCATGAAAGCTGCCG
>CALWYF010000075.1 GCA_944385705.1 uncultured Oscillospiraceae bacterium
CAGCTTGGATATGGCTGCATCCTCGGACAATCCAATCAGATTAGGCATCTCCACATAGCTTATATTTGGGCCGGCACTGACAGTTATATATACGGTAGAGCCGGAGCTGAGCTGCTCGTTTGCAGCGGGACTGGTGCTGATAACGTAGTCCTTTGTAACGCTGTCGGAAGTGGCATTTTCAACGTCCACCAGGAAGCCCGCCTGCTGCAGGCGGTTGGTAGCCTCTCTGTAGTCCATATTCACCACGTCGGGCACGGGACTGAAGACCATACCTGTGCTGACGCTAAGCTCAACTTCTATTCCCTCAGGAGTAACCATCATACTGCGGCCCGGGTCCGGATTCTGGGAGAGTATCAGTCCGCTCTCGTTTTCCGTGTCGATAACATATACCACATTGAAGCGGTACAGGGCGGCGAGCTCCGCATTGTTTACCACTGCTTCGTAGTTGCTGCCGGTAAAGTTGGGCAGCTCCACCCGCTCCGCAGGGGAAAAAATGTCCCTAAGCCAGAAGTTCCACAGGAATATGAACAGTGATATGCTCAAAACCAAAGCGCCCAGGGCACCGGTGGCGAAAGTCACCCGATTGGCCCGTCTGCGCCGGAAATAATACTTGTCTCTGGACAGTTCGCTCACAGAGCGTACCGGCACCACGGCAGGACTGGGCTTTGGAGTTTCTTCCGCTTCAGTCCCCTCCTCGGCCTTTATTTGAGCCTGGGTAAAAGCGTCCAGATCCGCAAGCAGCTCAGAAGCGGACTGATAGCGCTCCGACAGATCGGCGCACATGGCCTTCAGTGTTATCCGTTCCAGCTCCTCAGGTATCTCCGGCACTATCTCCCTGGGCATTACCGGCTTTGCGTTCATGTGCTTTACGGCTATCTCACCTATGCTGTCCCCTTCATAAGGCTTCCTGCCGGTGAGCATCTCGTACATCACAACGCCAAGAGAATATATATCGCTCCTGGCGTCGGGGCAATCCCCCCTGGCCTGCTCCGGGGCAATATAGTGGATAGAGCCTATGGCCTGTCCGTTCTCCTCGTGCATCTCATTTTCCAGGGCGGCTATGCCAAAGTCACCTATCTTTATGGTGCCGTCCTTTAAAAGCATGATGTTCTGGGGCTTTATATCTCTGTGGATTATCCCCCGCTCATGGGCGTGGGACAGGGCCTTTGCCATCTGCTTTGTAAAGTGGAGCGCCTCCCGCCAGGGCACGGCTCCACGCTTGTCCATATATTGTCTTAAAGTAATACCATCCACCAGCTCCATGACTATGTACTCCATAGCGTCGCTGTGGCTCACATCGTATACTGCCACGATGTTGGGATGGGAGAGCATGGCAACAGCGTGGGACTCGGCACAGAAGCGCTGACGGAATTCGTCGTCCGCCGCCATGTCGTCCCGCATTATCTTTACCGCCACATAACGGTTCAGACGGTGGCAAAGAGCCTTATATACAACGGCCATGCCCCCTTCACCGATGACCTCAAGTATCTCATAACGGTCATCCAGGAGCTTGCCAATATATTTGTCGGTGTTAGGCATAGTATTCTCCAATCTGGGCATTTACTTCATAACGGCAAGGACGGTGACGTTGTCCCTGGCTCCCCGCTTCAGGGCCTTGCTCATAAGAGAGCGGCAGACCAGCTCCGGGTCCTGGTACTCATTGGCATAATCCAGCATCTCCAGGTCCGTCACCATATTTGACAGGCCGTCGGAGCACAGCAGCAGAATATCCCCGCTTTGAAGGCTGAATTCAAAATAGTCAGACTCCACGCTCTCCTCCGAGCCAAGGGCTCGGGTTATCACATTTCGCTGGGGGTGGCTCCTGGCCTGCTCCTTGGTGATGGCACCGAACTCCACCAGCTCCTCCACCAGGGAGTGGTCCTTGGTTATCTGATAGATGCTGTTGGAGCTGTGGGAGATGTGGTAGGCCCGGCTGTCTCCCACATTGATAATATAACCATTACCGCTGCCGTTTATCACACCGCCCACTATGGTAGTGCCCATGCCCTTATAGGCATCATCAAACTGGGAGTATTCATAAGAGACGGAGTTGGCCTCATCGCAGGCCGCCTGCAGCATGGTCTTATAGTCTATGGGACGCCTGGTCCTGGAGGTGAGCTTTGCGTAGATATAGGACACAAAGGCCCTGTTTGAAAGACGGCTGGCCAGTCCCCCGGCCTTGGCTCCTCCCATACCGTCGCAGAGCGCCACGATAAGGCTGTCTCTGGCGGTGCAGCTCTCTATTATAAAACTGTCCTGATTGTCCTGCCTGACCCGTCCCTTGTCAGTTAGTCCAAAACTTTTCATCTCTTCCTCGCTTCCGCCCGCCTCAACGGGCAATCCTCAGCTTTTCTGCATCTTGCGGCGCAGCTGGCCGCAGGAGGCATCCACGTCTCCGCCAAGTTTCCTGCGCACCGTCACATTCACTCCCGCATCCTCCAAAATCTTTATGAAGGCTTTCATATGCTCCGGCGTTGACGGCTGAAACTGGCGCTCCTCCACATGGTTCAGCGGTATCAGGTTCACATGGGCGCTTACGTATCTTGCGTGCTTTGCAAGAAGCTTTGCGTGATACTCCGTGTCGTTGACCCCGTCTATCATGGCATACTCAAATGAGATACGCCGCCCTGTCTTCTCGTAATACTTCCGGCAGCATTCTATCAGCTGTTCCACTCCCCTGCCTCTGTTGGCGGGCATTATCTTGGAGCGGGTCTCGTCGTCCGGGGCATGAAGGGACACGGACAATGTCAGCTGCAGATCTCTCTCCGCCAGTTCTTCAAAGCGTTCCGTCAAGCCGCAGGTGGACAGGGAGATATGGCGCATACCTATATTCATCCCCTTTGGGTGGTTCACCAGCTGCAAAAAACGCATTACATTATCAAAGTTGTCCAGGGGCTCTCCTATGCCCATAAGGACAATATTGGAGATCTCCTTGCCGGAATCAATCTGGGAGAACATCACCTCATCCAGCATCTCCCCAGGTTCCAGACAGCGTACCAAGCCTCCTATGGTTGAGGCGCAGAAGGCGCAGCCCTGACGGCAGCCGACCTGAGTGGAAATGCACACGGTGTTGCCGTGCTTATAGCTCATGACCACCGTTTCCACTGCGTTGCCGTCTTTAAGCTCCCATAGATATTTTATTGTACCGTCCAGCTTGGAGACCTGCTTACTCAGCACCTTTGGCCGATAAAGCTCATAGTTCTCCTTCAGCTTTTCCCGCAGAGGCTTTGAGATGTTTGTCATATCCTCAAAGTCTCTCACTCCCCGGCTCAGCCACTGGAAGACCTGTCCGGCTCTGAATTTCTGCTCTCCCATAGAGATAAAGTCCCTCTCTATCTCCTGGGGCAGCATGGATAAAATGTCTTTTCCCATCAACGTTTCCTTATAAGTTTAGCAGCAAAAAAGCCGTCAGTACCGTCCACATTTGGCCAGAAAGTGTACATGCCGTTACATTCTCTGCCGTTCACAGAGAAAGGAACAAGCTGGAAGTCATCACGGTTTTTAAGAAACTCCGTGACTACCTTCTCATTCTCCTCCTCAAAGACTGTGCATGTGGAATACAGCAGGGTTCCGCCGGGCTTTACAAAGTCTGCAAGATTGCTGATAATGTCCTTCTGTATCCCGGGCAGTCCTCTCAGGCTCTCTCTGTCTTTATAACGTATCTCCGGCTTTTTTCCTATGACTCCAAAGCCGGAACAGGGCACGTCCCCTATGACCAAATCAAAGCAGCCTTTGAGTTTTTCATACGGCTCCCTGGCGTCGCCGCAGGCGGTGCTTATGATATCTATTCCCAGGCGCCTGGCGCCCTGGACCACCAGATTCAGTTTTTTCTCATGGATATCCCTGGCCAGGATACTGCCCTTGTTTTCCATGGCAATGGCTGCGGCAAAGGACTTGCCTCCGGGACAGGAGCAGGCGTCCAGTACCGCCATACCAGGCCGAGGTTCTGCTATCTCCACTGCCAGTCTTGCGGCCCTGTCCTGCACATAGAACAGCCCCTCCTCAAATCCAGGCAGTTCAGCAGCATTTCCTCCCGGCAGCTCTATGCACCCGGGCAGCTCCTGAAATTCCCGGTGGGCTATCTCCGCCCTTTCCAAAGCTCGGATATAGTCTGCACTGCTCACCCTCAGGCGGTTCACCTGAATAGTAAGCTCACCGGGGAGATTATTCGCCTTTAGAAAAGCTTCGGCAAACTCATAGCCTTTACTTTCTATGAGATATTCTGCCAGCCAACGTGGGTGGCTGTATTTTATACTGAGGTATTCGGCGCTTCCCTTGCCGGGGAGCTCCGGCAGCTTCAGCTTGTTTTCCGCTATACGTCTCAAAACTGCATTTGCAAGGCCCGCCGCCCGGGCATAGCCCACGGATTTACAGAGAGCCACGCTCTCGCTCACCGCTGCCCGGTCCGGTATCTTGTCCATAAAGAGCAGCTGGTAGACACCCAGACGCAGTATATCCCTCAGCTTAGGCTCCAGCTTGGCGCTGCTGTAACAGTCGATATAATAGTCGCAGAGACTGCTGTTTTGCAGTACACCAAGACAAAGTCTGGCCGTCAGAGCCGCATCCCGCCGCTCCAGGCGGTATTTTTTTATTATACTGTCTATCCCGGCTCCCGACCAGGTCCCATCCCGCCTGAATCTCTCCAGGCAGACAAGGGCGGCATACCTGGCCCCGCAGTTTTCAGTCTCTCTCATATATCTCTCAGGGTGCAGGCTTTATGGGATGTCCCCTTAAAAAGTCTGCGGCCTTCATCCTCTTTTTTCCCGGAGCCTGCAGCTGGGTTATCATCAGAGTATCCCCATCGGCGCAGGCCACCTCTATTCCCTTTTCCCCGGTGCTTACTATCTGCCCCGGTCTCTTATCCGTTTTATTGCAGGTATACTCGGCGCCAAAAACCCGATAAGTCTTTCCGTCAATCTCCATTGTAGCCACGGGCCAGGGCTGGAGACCGTATATCCATTTGACCACGGAGCGCGGGCTTTTGTTCCAGTCTATGGGCGAAAAACTCTTGTCCAGCTGGGACACATAGCTGGCCTTGGAATGATCCTGGGGATTTCTGGGTGCAGTACCCTTTTCTATATCCCTCAGGGTTTTTACCAGCAAATCCGCCCCCATGACCATGAGACGGTCAAATAGCTCTCCCGAGGTCTCAAACTCGCCTATCTCCGTTTCGGCGGTATATATGACATCTCCCGTATCCATCTCACTGGCCAGGTACATCGTACTGACGCCGGTGACTTTATCCCCGTTGAGGACGGCCCACTGTATGGGAGCTGCTCCCCTGTACTTGGGAAGCAGGGAACCGTGGACATTTATAGCCCCGTATCTGGGCAGAGCCAGGATCTCATCGGGCAGGATTCGGCCATAGGCCACTACTACCAGAATATCCGGCTTCAGAGCTTTTATCTGTTCCAGGGCCGTGCCGTCCCGCATTTTTGTGGGCTGGAATACCGGCAGACCGTTGGCCAGGGCCAGCTCCTTCACCGGTGAAAAGCTCAGCTCCATGCCCCGGCCTTTGGGCTTGTCCGGCTGGGTGAACACTCCCACCACGTCAAATTTTTCTTCTATCAGCTTTTTAAGAGAGGCCTCCGCAAAGTCCGGAGTGCCCATAAACACTATGCGCATATCAATCCTCTTGCATGTATTCTCCGCTCTCCAGCTCCTCCTCGGTAAGCATCCTGTCGCAGATATCGGTAAACAGGATGCCGTCCAGGTGGTCCAGCTCATGGCAGAAGCAGCGGCCGGTGAGCCCGGTGCCCTCCACCTCAAACCATTTGCCGTTTCTGTCCTGAGCTCTTACCTTTACTCTGAAAGGCCGCTTCACCAGTCCAAACTCTCCGGGTACACTGAGACAGCCCTCCGGCCCGTACTGCTCCCCGGAAGTTTCGATTATTTCCGGATTAATAAGTTCAATAATGTATTCGTCCTCACCCTCAGGTACATTTGTCTCCAGCACGATTACGGCCCGGCGCAGTACGCCCACCTGGGGTGCAGCCAGACCGACGCCGTTTTCATTTGCCAGAGTTTCGGCCATGTCATCCAGCAGGGTATGCAGTCTCTCATTAAACTCAGTGACGGGGCGGCAGTGCTTTGCCAGCGCTGCATCACCTTTTACAAGAATATTTCTCCTAGCCATTATTTTTTCTCCGTTCCACCGGCACTGCCGGATAATTTACTAATCAAGCGGGTCATTATCTGCAAACACAGACACGTCGGAAAAGCGCTTGTCAGTGCTGCACTCCACTATAATCCGGGACAGCAGAGCTCTTATCCCTATCCCGGAGTCGGCAGCCACCGTCACTCTGTAACGATAGCGGTTATTCACCTTCACTACAGGCAGCGGGCTTGGTCCCAGTATCCTCGCTCCACCGGTTTTCCCCACACTGTCGTCCAGGCGGGACTTTATATATCGGCAGGCGGCAATAACATGTTCTTCAACCTGGCCCGAGGCGCTCATTGCAAACAGTTCACTGAAAGGCGGCAGCTGCTGAAGACGGCGCAGCTGTATCTCCGACTGATAAAAATCCATATAGTCCTGACGGGCCGCCTGTTTTATCGTCTCATTTTCCGGAGTATAGGTCTGTATCACAGCCCGGCCCGGCTTCGAGCCTCTTCCGCTTCTCCCCACCACCTGTGTGATGAGAGAAAACGATCGTTCACCGGCCTTGTAATTTCCGGCGTACAGACTCTGGTCAGCGGAAATAACTCCAACCAGTGTGACATTTTCAAAATTCAGGCCCTTGGTCACCATCTGAGTACCCACCATAATTGGAATGCGCTCTTTTCTGAAGCGCTCAAACAGCTCCTCATGGGACCCCACCGGAGTCACAGCATCCGTGTCCATACGCATGACCTCCACCCCGGGGAAGAGCTGCTTTATCTCCTCTTCCACCAGCTGAGTGCCGGCGCCGATATAGTTCAGAGTGCCGCCACACTCCGGACAGGCCTGATCTATCCACTGGGAAAAGCCGCAATAATGGCACATCAGCCGCCGGTTATTGCTGTGATAGGTAAGGGAAACGCTGCATCGTGGGCATTTATAGGTATAGCCGCACTCGCCGCAGCTTATCAGCTTATTGGCTCCCCGACGGTTTATAAAGAGAATGCTCTGCTCGCCCCTGGCAATAGTCTCTTCCAGCTCTTCTCTCAGGCGGCTGCTGATATTACCGCCGTTTCCCCGGCGCAGTTCCCGCTTCATATCCACGATCTCCACTTCCGGGAGCATCATGTCGTTATATCTGTTTTTCAGCTCAAAATAGGAATACAGACCCTTTTGAGCCTTATACATGCTGACTATATCCGGAGTAGCCGAGCCCAGCAGCAGCAGAGCCCCGGCTCCGGCACAGCGGAACTTGGCTATATCCAAAGCATTATAGCGGGGAGTATTCTCAGATTTGTAGGTCTCCTCCTGCTCCTCGTCGATTATGATAATTCCCAGGTTCTCAGCCGGGGCAAAGACGGCGCTTCTGGTCCCTATGGTCAGCTTTGCCTTGCCGGACTTTATGCGCTTCCACTCGTCATAGCGCTCACCCAGAGAAAGGCTGCTGTGGAGCACCGCCACATCGTCCCCGAAATGGGAGGAAAAGGTCTGTATCATCTGGGGTGTCAAGGCTATCTCCGGCACTAAAAGCAGAGCACTTTTTCCCAGCTTCAGCTGCTCCATGATTAGGTGGATATACACGCTGGTTTTCCCGCTGCCGGTAACACCGAAAAGCAAGGCGGCCCCGCTTTTCCCGGAACAGGCCAGAGCATTGATGCCCTCATAGACTCTCTGCTGCTCAGCATTCAGCACAGGAAGGGGCTCCAATTCTCCCACATGTATTTCCGGTCTGCGGTAGGCCTCCCTGGAATAAAGCTGGATAAGACCAGCCTTTTGAAGAGCCTTCAGGCTCTGGCGCGAAGCGCCGGTATATTGCAGCAGTTCCCGGCTGGGAAGGGACTCAAAGCTGCACAGAAGCTCAAGCAGATTTGACTGTTGAGGTGAGCGGCCCCGCTTATTGGATGCTATGGCAGAGGCATCCTCGGGACTGATGACCAGTCTGGCCATCTCCAGGGTCTTGTCCCCTACCCGGCGCCGCCCCTCGCTGTTAAACCACAGCCCTGCCGGAAGCATTGCCTTGACGGCATCAAACACAGTGCAGAAAAAGCGCTCCCGCATAAACAGCGCCAGCTTTATCTGCTCCGGGGTTAATACCGGCTTATCGTCCAGCACGGCGGTTATGGATTTCAGTTTATCATAGTCGCTATGATCTCTCAGGGCCAGAATTACTCCCTCACTGCGCCGGTTGCCCCGGGCAAAGGGCACATAAACTCTGGTCCCGGGCAGAGCCTTTTCCTCCA
>CALWYF010000076.1 GCA_944385705.1 uncultured Oscillospiraceae bacterium
GACAGCTTCAAGAAGTAATTCAATTCAATATAAACAAAAACCAGGCTGTAAATTACAGCCTGGTTTTTGCTTATATTAATTGCTTTTATCAGATACTGTTATTGGCGTACATCTTCTCGTAGTAGTTCATGTACTCCCCGGAGACTATTTTGTTCATCCACTCGCCGTGGCGGAGATACCAGTCTATGGTGCTGGCCATGCCGGTCTCAAAGGTATACTTGGGGGCCCAGCCCAGCTGGGTGGTTATCTTGGTATTGTCTATGGCGTAGCGCCTGTCGTGGCCGGGCCGGTCCTTCACGTGGACGATCAGGTCCTCGCTCTTGCCGGTACTGCCGATAATGAGCTTGACTATATCGATATTGGCCTTCTCGTTGTTGCCGCCGATATTGTACACCTCGCCGGTGACGCCCTTCTCCAGCACCGTGGCTATGGCGGCGCAGTGGTCCTCCACATACAGCCAGTCGCGTATCTGCATGCCGTCGCCGTAGACGGGCAGATTCTTGCCGTTGAGGCAGTTATTTATCATCAGGGGTATGAGCTTCTCCGGGAACTGGTAGGGGCCGTAGTTGTTGGAGCAGCGGGTTATGTTAACCGGCATGCCATAGGTCTTGTTATAGGCCCTCACCACAAAGTCAGCGGAAGCCTTGGAGGCGGAGTAAGGGCTGTTGGGAGCCAGGGGCGTTGTCTCGGTGAACATGCCCGTGGGGCCCAGGGCGCCGTAGACCTCGTCGGTGGAGACCTGGAGGTACTTCACTCCCTCTTTGAACTCATAGGAATATTTATCATCCGGGTCCAGCTTCCAGTGCTTCTTGGCCACATCCAGCAGGGTCTGGGTGCCCAGGATATTGGTTATCAGGAAAATGTCCGGGTCGGTGATGCTCCGGTCCACATGGCTCTCGGCGGCAAAGTTCACCACCGTGTCAAACTCATATTTGCTGAAGAGCTCCTCCACCAGGCGGCGGTCATGGATGTCGCCCTTGGCGAAGCGGTAGCGGGAGTCGCCGCTGACTTCCGTCAGGTTGTCCAGATTGCCTGCATAGGTGAGCAGGTCCAGGTTCACCACGAAAATGTCCTCGTAGTTTCTCAGCAGGTAATGGATGAAGTTGGAGCCGATAAAGCCGGCGCCGCCGGTGACAAGGATATTTTTCATATGTATCAATCAGTCCTTTTCCACAAGTGATATGAGGTACTGCCCGTATTCGGTCATTTTCAGTTCCGTGCCCAGAGCATGGAGCTTTTCGTCGCTTATCCAGCCCCGGCGCCAGGCTATCTCCTCTATGCAGGAAATATAGAAGCCCTGGCGGTTCTGCACCGTGGCCACAAACTGGGAGGCCTGGAGCATGCCCTCGGGAGTGCCGGTGTCCAGCCAGGCCATGCCCCGGCCCATGGGGCTCACCAGCAGCTCGCCCCGCTGAAGGTAAACGTTGTTCACCGTGGTTATCTCCAGCTCACCTCTGGCTGAGGGCTGAATGTTCTTGGATATCTCCACAACATTGTTATCGTAAAAATACAGGCCCGGAACGGCAAAATTGCTCTTGGGGTTGGCAGGCTTTTCCTCAATGGACACCACCCGCTTGTTTTCGTCAAACTCCACCACTCCGAAGGCGGTGGGATTTTTCACCTGGACGCCGAAGATCATGCCGCCCTTTTCAATTCCCGCTCCCCTGCGCAGGTAATCCGACAGGGCCTGGCCATAAAATACGTTGTCCCCCAGGATCAGGCAGACGGAATCGGAGCCGATAAAGCTTTCACCCAGTATAAATGCCTCCGCGAGGCCTCTGGGCTCCTCCTGCACCACGTACTCAAAGTGCATGCCCAGGCGCTTGCCGTCCCCCAGCAGTTCCCGATAATTTGGCAGATCCTCGGGGGTGGATATTATAAGTACCTCCCGTATTCCCGCCAGCATCAGAACGGACAGCGGATAATATACCATGGGCTTATCATAGATAGGCAGCAGCTGTTTGGAGACTACTCTTGTCATGGGGTACAGGCGGGTGCCTTTTCCGCCGGCAAGTATGATTCCCTTCATTGCGATGCGTACCTCCGTATCATCGGTTTCATTACTTTTGACATCTGATTGTACCATCTTAAGGTCAAGTCTGTCAATCTTTGTCACATGATTGCCGGCTATGAAAAAACTTCTTTTTATTATTGGGATAAGGTGAAAAAAAGCTTGAATTATACTGGGGCCTATGGTATACTTTTCTGGCTATTAAGCGTGTATACTTTGAAAGGGTTGAAATAAATGTCTGCAATCACCATCGTTCTCACCATTCTTCAGGTACTCTCCGGCGTTGCCGTCACCGCTATCGTGCTCATGCAGAGCGGCAAGAGCGCAGGCCTTTCCGGCGCCATTTCCGGCGGCGCTGAGACCTTCCTGTCCAAGGGCAAGGCCAAGACTTGGGATGCAAAGCTGGCTAAGGCCACCAAGTGGTTCGTGCTTGCCTTTGTCCTCCTTACCCTGAGCCTGCACTTTGTCTGAGAATCAAGCTGAAAAACCGCTGCCTCGGAGCATCATTCCGGGGCAGCGGTTTTTTTGATATGCCTCTGCGTCAAAGTGCTGAAGAGCATAAGTCTCAAGACAAAGCAGATTTCCCTGTCTTTTTATAAAAAAGAGAACCGCCTTAAACAATAAGCTTAAGACGGTTTTGGTACGCCCGGCTGGATTCGAACCAGTGGCCTACAGAGTCGGAGTCTGTCACTCTATCCAACTGAGCTACGGGCGCATATTGTATTTGCGGTTTACATCGGGAGCAAAATATGGTATACTTCCCAGGTAAAGCCGGGCGGGAAGCCCGCTTTGCTCTGCCTTTTTGAACCGCAGATGGTATTATAGCAAACTTTCTCTTTAAAGTAAATAGCCGTTTTAAATTTTTTTACTGATTTCAATTTCATGTTTGCGAGGAGATGAACCCATGAAAAAGATTAGATTGGGCAAAACCGGGCTTATGGTCACAACCACGGCCATGGGTTGTCTGCCTGTTCAGCGCTGTGACGAGGACTATGCCGTAAAGCTGCTGAGAGCAGCTTATGAGGGCGGCATCAACTACTTTGATACCGCTAACGCCTATACCGACAGCGAAAAGAAAATAGGTCTGGCCCTCAGTGATGTGCGGGATAAAATAATTATCTCCACCAAAAGCGCTGCCAAGGACAAGGCCGGTATCCTTTCTCACATTGAAAACAGCCTTCGCATGATGAAGACCGACTACATTGACCTCTTCCAGTTTCACCAAGTAACGGAGGTCCCGGATCCCAACGATCCCAACGGTGCCTATGCCGGAGCATTGGAGGCCAAAGAGCGGGGCTGGATCCGCCACATCGGCGTTACCTCCCACCGTGTGAACATTGCCGAAGACTGCATCGCCTCCGGACTCTTTGAGACCATGCAATTCCCCTTCAGTTACATATCCAGCGACAGGGACCTGGCCCTGGCTGAAAAATGCCGGGAAGCCGACATGGGCTATATTGCAATGAAAGGCCTTGCCGGCGGCATGCTCACCAACGCCAGAGCCTGCTATGCCTTTATGAAAAAATATGACAATGTGGTTCCCATATGGGGCATTCAGAAGATGGAGGAGCTGGAACAGTGGCTGAGCCTGGCCCAGGAGGACCCGGACATGGATGAGGAGCTCTCCGCCTTTATCCGCAAAGAGCGTCAGGAACTCTCCGGCAGCTTCTGCCGCAGCTGCGGCTATTGCATGCCCTGCCCTGCCGGAATAGAGATATACAACTGTGCACGCATGAACATGCTCCTGCGCCGCTCGCTCTGGCAGCAGTACATGACCCCCGAATGGAGAGAAAAGATGGAGCGTATAAACGACTGCATAGGCTGCCGCAGCTGTGCCAACCGTTGCCCCTATCAGCTGGATACCCCCAATCTTCTCAAATATATGTTGAAGGACTACAGAGAATTCTATGAAGCACACAAAGACCTGCTGTAAACTCATCTGCGCTCTGCTCTGCGCCGCCATGCTGCTGCCCCTGTCCGCCTGCGGCGAGACAAAGGAGAGCCAGAGAGAGATATTCGCCATGGATACCGTGATGACCCTCACCGCCTACGGCAACAACCGGGAAGCCGGACTGGACGCCGCCCAGAGCGTCATCCACTCCATGGACTCCATTCTGGACCCTGAGCTGGATACCAGCATTACCTATGCTATCAACAATGCCCAGGGCGCCAATGTCTCCATAACCGCCCAGGTGGCCAATATGCTGGCCACTGCCAAGGACGTATATGATAAGTCCAACGGCTCTCTGGATCTGAGTCTCTACCCGGTTATAAAGCTCTGGGGCTTTGTGGACGGACATTACTATGTCCCCACCGATGAGGAGATTTCCCAGAATCTGGCCCTGAAGGCCTTTGACAAAATGGCCCTCACCAGTTTCCCCAGCTCCGGTTCCTATGCCGTCTCCTTCCCTGCCGGCACCCAGATCAGCTTTGCCTCCGTGGCCAAAGGCTGCGCCGCCGAGAATGCTATCGACGCCATGCGTAAAGCCGGCGTCACCAGCGGAATAGTCTCTCTTGGTGGCAATGTTCAGACTCTGGGCAAGAAACCCAACGGAGACAACTGGACCATAGCCGTCCAGGACCCCAACAATACCAGCAGCTATTTGGGCGTTGTAAGCGTGGGCGAGACTGCCGTAGTCACCAGCGGCACCTACCAGCGCTATTTTACCAGCAACGGCAAAACCTACCACCACCTGATAAACCCCAAGACCGGCTACCCGGTTTCCAACTCCCTGCTGTCCGTCACCATCATCTGTGAGGACGGCACCTTGGCCGACAGCCTGTCTACCGCCATGTTCGTCCTGGGCCAGACCAATGCTCTCAACTACTGGCGCAACTACGGCGGCTTTGAAATGATAATGGTCAACAGCTCCAATGAGATAATCTGCACCAGCGGACTTATCGAGGAGTTTACACTGGCTAATAACAGCTATTCCCTGACCTTTACCGAATAAAATGGCTGACTTAAAAACTGATGTAAGATATCTGAAAGGCATAGGTGAGAAAAAGGCGCTGGCCCTGAACAAGCTGGGCGTCTTTTCTCTCTATGACCTTATTTCTTTTTTCCCCAGAAAATATGAAGACAGGAGCCGTATCTGCCCAATCGCTGCCGCCATGGACGGAGAAAGCCTTTGCATTCAGGCCCTGGTAGCCGACACTCCCAGACTCAGCCACATACGCCGGGGCATGGACCTGGTGAAGCTGCGGGCCGTGGACGACAGCGGAGTAGTTGACATAACATTTTTCAATCAGTCCTATGCCAAGGACAATCTTCACCGGGGCGAGAGTTATAATTTCTTTGGACGTGTTGAGGTGAAAAACGGACGGCGCAGCATGGTAAACCCGGTATATGAGCCCAGCGACCGGGCAGGCCAGGTGACCGGGCGAATCGTCCCGGTGTACCGCCTCAGTGCCGGGCTGAATCAGCGGAGCATTATGCAGGCAGTGCGTCAGGGCCTGGACAGCTGTCTGGACAAGCTGCCGGACTTGCTGCCGGAGGAGGTGCAGCGGCGCTGCCGCCTTTCCCAGGCCCGTTACGCCTATGAGAATATCCACTTCCCGGCAGACTTTGAAGCTCTGGAGCTGGCACGGCGGAGACTTATTTTTGAAGAGCTTTTCGTCCTGTCCTGCGCCCTGGGGCGCATGCAGCGCCAGCGCAGCACTGACGAAGGTATAAAGCTCAGCCCCAGAGATATGGAAGAGTTCTGGGCATCTCTCCCCTTCCGCCCCACCGAAGCTCAGCGCCGGGCCGTGGCTCAGGCCACGGAGGACATGTGCTCCGGGGCGGTGATGAGCCGTCTGGTCCAGGGAGACGTGGGCAGCGGCAAAACACTGGTAGCAGCAGCCCTCATCTGGCTGTGCGCCCAAAACGGATACATGAGCGCCTTTATGGCTCCCACGGAAATCCTGGCCCAACAGCATTACGACACCCTCAGTTCCATGCTCTCCCCCTTCGGTCTGAGAGTAGGCAAACTTACCGGCTCTCTGAGTGCCAAAGAAAAGCGGCAGGTAAAGGCCTTGCTTCAGCAGGGCGAGCTGGATGTGGTGGTGGGCACCCACGCCCTGTTCAGTCAGGACGTGGAGTACAAGAACCTGGCCCTTGTCGTGACCGATGAGCAGCACCGCTTCGGTGTGAATCAGCGCTCCGCCCTTATAAACAAGGGAGCCCGACCCCATGTGCTGGTAATGTCCGCTACGCCTATCCCCCGTACCCTGGCCCTTATAATCTATGGAGACCTGGATATTTCCGTCATCGACCAGCTTCCCCCCGGCCGGCAGAAGGTGGACACCTTTGCCGTGGATGAGAGTTACCGTACCCGGCTCAACGGCTTTATAAGAAAGCAGGTCGCAGAAGGCAGGCAGGTCTTTGTTGTAGTTCCCATGGTAGAGGAAAACGAGGAACTGAATATTAAGCTTAAGTCCGCTCAGGAGCACGCCGCCCAGCTTTCCGCCCTATTTCCCGATTTAAAGATTGGCTGCGTCCACGGCAAAATGAAAGCCAAGGACAAAGATGCCGTTATGGCCGCCTTTGTCTCCGGCGAGATACAGATACTGGTGGCCACCACCGTTATAGAGGTGGGTGTGGACGTGCCCAACGCCTCTCTGATGATAGTGGAGAATGCCGAGCGCTTCGGACTCAGTCAGCTTCACCAGCTCAGGGGCCGGGTGGGCCGGGGAAAACACAAGAGCTACTGCATTCTTGTCTCCGACAGTGACAGCCCGGAGCTCAGGTCCAGGCTTGATATAATGTGCAAAACCAGCGACGGCTTTAAGATTTCTGAGGAGGACCTGCGGCTGAGAGGACCGGGAGACTTCTTCGGCTCAAGGCAGCATGGGCTGCCGGAGATGCATGTGGCAGATCTGGGGGCAGATGTAAATGTCCTGCAGCAGGCCCAGGATGAGAGCCGCCGCCTTCTGGAGAAAGACCCTCAGCTTGAGCTGCCGGAGCACCAAGCTTTGAAAGAAAGGGTGGACCGGCTCTATGAGGTCAATAGTGCAGGTTTTAATTAAATATTATGTAATCTAAATTATGTAATTAATATTATGTTAAGTAGGTTATGTAAATTAATATGTTAAGCCGGATATTATTCATAGCGGCTATAGTAACCGCTATTCTCTCCACGGGTATTGACCGCAAGTTTAATGGCGAAGGCAAGCTCAGGAAAGTCCTGCTGGTATTTTCAGTCGGGGTTATATGTCTCTGTCTTTTGCCCGTGCTCTTTCACTTATTATAAAATTACAAAAGTACAATCAGCCTCAGGGGCCTCTGCCCTGCATAACGAAGGAGCCGTCCCTGCCGGGACGGCTCCTTTGTTATGTCAACTATATTTATGGATATATTCGTGTATTATGTCAACTGTTTTTTGTATAGTCCTGTTGATTATGTCAACCATCAGACAGGAATCCTTGCCCCGCTCCGGGTGTTGCGCCAGGGCATAGAGCTCAGCAGCAGATGAAGCGCCAGCCGCACAGAGGTCCCAGGCAGAAGTTCAGAGCGCACATGGTCATGCACAGATTGCTGGGGTTGACGCCTGTGGTGTAAGTGGTGGTGTAGTTGTCGTAGAAGTCCCCGCCGCCCCTCAGCTGTTCCAGCAGTCTGCGGTATTCCAGATTGTCCGGCTCCATTTCAGCAGCCCGCTTGGCGTTTTCCAGGGCGGAGACCTTGTTGCCCAAATACATGTTGGCCGCCGCAGTGAGGTAGTACCAGCGGGCGTCCCTCTGGGATACGGGCACTCCGGACAAGGCATTGAGAGCCTCCCTATACATGCCGTTGCGGATATAGTTTCTGGCGGCAGTGTACTCGCTGCGCTCGGTCTGACGGTTCTGGCTGCCGTTCCAGGTATTCCAACCACCCCAGCTGCTCCAACCATTGTAGCCTCCGCCGCCATAACCTCCGTTGCCGTAGCTGCCAAAGGGGCCATAGCCGGACTGGCTCTGACCGCCATAGCCGCCATAAGCGTTCTGCTGAGCGCCGCCATTCTTTATCTGGTCATAGGCGGCATTTATCTCGTTCATCTTCTCGGCGGCATGAGGGTCGCCGGGATTCAGATCCGGGTGATATTTCTTAGTCAGCTCTCTGTATGCTTTTTTTATTTCTTCATCGCTGGCGTCCGGAGACACTCCCAGCACCTTGTACGGATCCTGGTACATTTAGGATTCCTTTCTTTTG
>CALWYF010000077.1 GCA_944385705.1 uncultured Oscillospiraceae bacterium
CCCCTGATGTAGTTCTATTTTCCTACATCAGGGGGATTTTGTCTATTGTCCGTTTTTACTGGTTCAGTTCAAACAGCGTCCGGGGACAAACATTTGTTTAGCCTTCAGTTAAGCTGCCGGGACAATCATTCCTGCTTGCCCAGATCCAGCTTAATGGTCTCAAACTCCTGGTTCAGCAAATCGAAGTAGTAGAGGGTGCCGGTCTCCACCGGGCGGCCGATGAGCATTTTCACAGCCAGAGCGGCCTGCACAGAGGCGCAGAGGGATGGGGCGAAGCTCAAAACGCTTCTGTCCCTGAAGCTGACGCCCTCGGGGTACAGCACGTCTATCAGCCCGTCGCCGGGCATGGAAATGCCGACCTGGGCTACCCATCCGGATATAGCTCCGTGAATATAAGGGACCTCTGCCTCGGTACAGGCGGCGGCCAGGATGCGCCGGGCACGTATATTGTCCAGCCCGTCCAGCACCAGGTCACAGCCGGAGACTATCTCCTTGGCGTTGCCGCTGTCCAGATAGGCGGACACAGGCTCCACCTCTATCCTGGGGTTTATACGCTGTACCCTGGCCTCAGCAGCCCTGGCTTTGGGCCGGCCCATAAGGGGCTGTTCGCTGAGAAGCTGGCGGTTAAAGTTGCTCTCCTCAAAGACGTCTCCGTCCACGGCGCGGATATAGCCCACGCCGATCCGGGCCAGCAGTTCGATAAGGTAGCCGCCGATACCGCCGCAGCCTATGACGGCGACTCTCTTGCTGCGCAGCAGGCGGCATTCCTGGTCGGAGAGGGCGGGAATATTTCTCTCATAGCGTCTTTCCATATCAGCCACCTCCTACCGGGGGGAAGAGGGCGACAACGTCCCCATCCTCCAGCTGGGCTTCCGGGGTTTTATGAAAGCCGTTGACCAGGAGGATGGACACTTCGCCAGGAAGAATATCCAGGTGATCCAGGACGTCCTTGGCGGTGGGAAATTCCTTGCTGTCCAGCATAATGGACTTCTCCCGCCCTTGACGCAGCGTGGCAAACAGACGAACTTCTATCATAACTTCTCTCCTTTCATGCGCTGCACACAGCCTTTGGCTTGTGCTGCGGAAATATATTCCGAAAGGGCACACTGCCCTTAACGATACAGAAAAGAGGAGGCAGCTGCGGCCTGCAGAGGCTGGGCCGCAAAGCAGATTGCTGAGCTGCCGGTGAATGAAGCAGGAAGGGCGGGGCTGCTTCGGTCCCCGCCCTTCCTTATTATACTTATTTACCCACGCACTCGTCAAGTCCCAGCTTCTTCAAAGTTTCGTCAGTGGGGAAGGCATTTACCCAGCCCCTGGCTTCGTAATACTGAGGAAGAGTCAGCGGCAGCTGCGACACCATGCCCTTTGAGGGGCCGTTGGCTATGGGCTCCTCCAGCAGACGCTTGGGCAGCCGGTCATCCTCGGGCTTCATGCCTGCGGCCTTGTTGAACATACGCTCAATATTATATATCCTGTCGCCTATCTCCAGAACTTCCTCCACGCTGTGGTTGGTGCCGGTGGCGGCGTTGAGCAGGTCCGTGTACTCCTGTGCCCCCATGGCAAAGGAGGTGAACAGGCAGTGGCCCATGGAGTCGATGACAGCGGTAAGATCCTGGAAGGTCTTGGCCCAGACCGCCTTGTCGTCGGTGGCGGTGCGGTCCAGCTGCTGGGGCAGACCCAGAACCTCCGGCGATATCATATAGCCACGGACATGGCAGCCGCCTCTGTTGGATGTGGCGTAAGTGATGCCTATGCCCTGGATGCCCCGGGCGTCGTAGGCGGGCATTTCCTGCTTCTTGACGCTCATGGAGATTTCGGGCATGCCGTAGTGTTCGCAGAGCCGGGCGGAGCCGCTGCTCATAAGCCAGTCCAGCTCAGTCTCAGGATTGCCTATGCGCTTTGTCCATTCCACAAGGGCTTTGGTGCTGCCCCACTCCAGAGGTACGCCTGCGCAGTCCTCCTCCTTTATTGCCCCCCTCTGGTATAGCTCCATGGCGGCGGCAATGGTGCAGGGGACGGAAATGGCATCCAGTCCATATTCGTTGCAGAGCATGTTGCACTCGTCTATAACGTTGAGGTCATTGTTACCGCAGTTGGCGCCGTAAGCCCACAGAGGCTCATATTCCGGGCCGCCGGTTATGTGGCCGTTTACGTTTATTATGCGCCCGCAGGCGATGGGGCAGCGGTAGCAGGCCCCGGCCTTTACCAGATATTTCTCCGCCAGAGCTTCGCCGGAGATATCCTCCGCCTTTTCAAAGTAGGACTCCTGCCAGTTCCTGGTGGGCAGCGAACCTACATTGTTGATTATGTTAACCAATATGGCGGTGCCCAGCTGACGCAGGCCGGAGGAGGTGACAGGGTTTGCCATGAGTACATCCATGGCTCTCTTGGTGGCCGCCTTGAGGGCATCCACGTCGGCGATGTTGTCCAGATTCCGGCGGCTGGCCTTGACCACGATGGCTTTCAGTTTCTTGGAGCCCATGACGGCGCCTACGCCGGAGCGGCCTGCGGCCCGGTCCTTATCGTTCATGATGGCGGCCATGAGCACTTTCTTTTCACCGGCAGGGCCAATGTTGAGCACCGAGGCCTCTGCGCCGTGCTTTTCCTTCAGTGCGGTATCCATGGCCTCGCTCATCATGCCCAGATATTCCTGAGCGTCCAGCAGTTCGATCTTGTCATCCTCAATGTTGATGTAGGTCCACTTGGGGGCTTCGCCTTCCACGATTATTGCATCCCAGCCGGCGTACTTCAGCTTGGCTCCCCATATGCCGCCGGAGTTGGAGCAGGCGATCATCCCGGTGAGGGGGGACTTGGTGACCACCATGTAGCGGCCGGTGGAAGGAGCATTGGCGCCGGTCATGGGCCCGGTTATATAAATCAGCTTGTTCTCCGGGGACAGGGGGTCCACCGTGGCTACGCCCTCGTCGTAGAGTATTTTGGTGCCCAGGCCGCGGCCGCCTATGAACTTGTGGGCCAGCTCCAGGTCCAGCTTTTCCACCTTGATCTCACCTGTGCTCAGGTTTATTCTGGCGATTTTTTCATAATATGCTCCGGACATAATATTACCTCCCTATGTAAAAAGCTTTGTAAATTACTGCAAAAGACAGATGTATCTGCTTCAATTATATTTAGTATTCTGCCTGCTGCAAGCGGGCCGGAGGATTTCCGCACGAAACGATATGAAAGCGTACCAAAGGGGACGAAGGCTGGAGCGAAGGCTGTGCGAACTGATATGAAACAGCATGAAATGCACTTATACTCCGGCATTAAGGACTTGCACAAAGGCATGAGACTGGAGTATAATGCTGACAAAACAAAGCAGAAGAACAACCAGATCCCCGAAGAAAGGCGGTCTGCAATGGCACAAAACAAGTCTCTGTCCACTCAGGAAGTGGCGGATATACTCCACGTGAGCAAGTCCACCATATATGAACTCATCCGGCGGGGAGAGATCAATTCATACAAGATAGGCAGAAAGGTGCGTTTTACCCAGGACGATGTGGACGCCTACATTGCCCGCTCCCGCCATGAGCATTCCACTCAGCCTGTCAGGAAGATAGACACCGGCTCCACTCTTTTGAGTCCGGAGGAACCGGGCTCCCCGGATATAATCATCTCCGGGCAGGACGTGGTGCTGGATATATTGGCAAACTACCTGCAGCAGGAGGGAATAAAAGCGGGGCGCACCTATCTGTCCAGCTTTGAGGGGCTGCTGGCCCTGTATCAGGACCGGGTGGATGCCGCCGCCTGCCATCTCTTTGACGGCAGACGTTATAATACAAGCTTTGCCGCCATCCTTGTCCCCGGAATTTCCACGGTGCTGGTAAACATCTCTTACAGAAAGCGGGGCTTCTACGTCCGCCGGGGCAACCCTAAGGGCATACAGGGCTGGCCGGACCTGGGAAGGGGAGATATAAGCATACTTAACCGCCGCCCGGGTTCCAGCTCACGGATACTTCTGGATGTGCAGCTGAAGCGTATGGGCATTCCTGCCTCCACCCTGAAGGGCTATGACAGGATAATGGGCTCTCATCTTACTATGGCCGCGGCCATCGCCGAGGGCGAGGCGGATTTGGCTATAGGTACCGAGCGTATATCCCGGCAGATGGACGGCATAGACTTCATCCCTCTCATGGAGGAGCGCTTTGATATCGCTTTGAAAAAAGCTGCCCTGGAGCGGGAGCCGGTGAAGAAAATGCTGGAGCTTTTGAATAATGAGACTTTCCGGCGGGAGATTTCCCGCTTTTCCGGCAATGACTACAGGGACTCGGGAAAGATAATAGCGGAGGTTTGAAATGCTTAGTGTTAAAACGCCGGAAGAAGTTCTGGCCTTGATTGAAAAGGAGTTTCACCCCTTGACCGGCAGAAGGGAACTGCTGCCTCTGAGCGAGGCCTTTGGCCGGGTCCTGGCGGAGGACATCACCGCGGAGGAATACGTGCCGGACTTTGACCGCTCCACCGTGGACGGCTACGCCGTGAAGGCCGGGGACACCTTCGGCTGCTCCGAGGCCATACCTGCCATACTCAACTGCACCGGGGAGGTGCTCATGGGGGAAGGGGCGGATTTTATGCTGGAGAGCGGCTGCTGCTGCGCCGTGCCTACCGGCGGGGCCATACCTCAGGGAGCGGACAGTGTGGTGATGCTGGAATACACCGAGGACTACGGCGACGGCTCCATAGGCATAGCCAAGAGTGCGGCACCGGGCCAGAACCTTATATTCAGAGGGGATGACGTATACCCGGGAAAGACCGTATTGAAGAAGGGCCGGGTGCTCTCCTCCCGGGATATCGGCGCCCTGGCGGCCTTAGGCCGGGTGCAGGTGCCGGTGGTTAAAAAGCTGAGAGTGGGCCTTATATCCACCGGGGATGAGCTGGTGCCGCCGGAGGAAAAGCCGGGGCCGGGCCAGGTGAGAGACGTGAACGGCCCCATGCTCAGCGCCATGCTGGGCGCCTTCGGAGCGGAGGTAATAAGCTGCGGCATTGTAAAGGACGATGAAGCAAAGCTCCGGCTCACTGTGGAGAGAGCCCTGAAGGAATGTGACGCAGTGCTGCTGTCCGGCGGCAGCAGCGTGGGAGTAAAGGACGCCGCCTGCCGCATAATCCAGAGCCTTGGAGAACTGCTGCTCCACGGCATAGCCATAAAGCCGGGCAAGCCCACCATTATGGGCAGAGCCGGAGAAAAACCCCTGGTTGGCCTGCCCGGGCATCCGGTGGCAGCCTGGTTCGTGACGGAGCTCTTTGTGCTGCCGCTGCTGTCCCGGCTCATGGGCAGGGAGATGAAAACCTATACCGTCCCCGCCCGCCTGACCGAGAGCGTCAGTGCAAACCATGGCCGGGCCCAGTACCAGTGCGTGAGGCTGGAGGAGCGTTCAGGGGAGCTGTGGGCCGAACCTATACGCACCAAGTCCGGACTTATCGGAACTCTGGCGGGAGCGGAAGGCTTTTTCTGTATAGACCGGGACTGCGAGGGCCTGCCACAGGGCGCCGAAATTCAGATTACAACAGGAGAGTAAAGACATGTCTTTTGAATATCTGACCAATACCCCTCTGGAAAAGGCCAGGGAGGACTATATAAAATTCCTGGAGGAAAAGGGCTTTGACTCTAAAACCGAGACCATACCCGTTTGCCAGGCCTGCGGGCGGATAACGGCCGGACCGGTATACGCCCATATCTGCGCCCCCCACTATGCCGCCAGCGCCATGGACGGCGTGGCCGTGAAGGCCGGGGATACCTTCGGTGCTACGGAGACCACTCCGGTGACACTGAAGACTGAGCAGTTTGTGGAGCTGGACACCGGCGACCCCATCCCCGAGGGCAGGGACGCGGTGATAATGGTGGAGGACATCGTGAGAAAGCCTGACGGCTCTATAAGCATCCACGCCCCTGCCGCCCCCTGGCAGCATATTCGCCAGATAGGGGAGGACGTATGTGCCGGGGAGATGATACTGGGGGCCCACATGGAGCTGAGCCCGGCGGCCATAGGGGCCATGATAGCCGGAGGAGTGCTGGAGCTGGAGGTCATCAAAAGACCGGTGGTGGGCATCATCCCCACCGGGGATGAGATAATCCCGCCCTGTGCCGACCCGAAGCCGGGAGATATCCTGGAATTCAACTCCTCCATATTTGCTGCCATGCTGAACAATTGGAGGGCCGAGAGCAGGGTCTACCCCATAGTACCCGACGACTTTGAAAAGATAAAGGCGGCAGTGTCCCAGGCGGCGGAAGACTGCGACATGGTCATCCTCAACGCCGGCTCCTCCGCCGGGAGGGAGGACTACTCCGCCGAAGCCATAGCACAGCTTGGCCAGGTGCTGTACCACGGCATAGCCATAAAGCCGGGCAAGCCCGCTATCCTGGGCTGCCTGGGGGCAAAGCCGGTACTGGGAGTGCCGGGCTATCCCGTCTCCGGAATAATAGTTATAGAGCAGCTGCTGAAGCCGCTTATAGACCGCTGGTATCACAGCAGCCCGGCCCCGGAGAAAACAGCTACCGCCACCCTTACCCGCCCGGTAGTCTCCAGCCTCAAGTACCAGGAGTTTGTCCGGGTGCGCATGGGATATGTGGGGGAAAAGCTCATGGCCTCCCCCCTCAGCCGAGGCAGCGGCGTGGTCTCCTCCTTTATGAAGGCCGACGGTATCCTCACCATACCCCAGGGTGTGGAGGGCTACGAGGCCGGGGAACAGGTGGAGATACAGCTGCTGAGTCGGGAGGAACGGCTGAAAAATACCCTGGTGGTCATCGGAAGCCACGACCCGCTGCTTGACGAGCTGGCAAACATGATGCACCTGGAAGACCCCCGGGTGTATATGAGCTCCTCTCACGTTGGCTCCATGGGGGGCATCATGGCCATACGCCGGGGAGAAGCCCACGCCGCCGGCTGCCATCTGCTGGATACGGAGACCGGGGAATATAACCTGTCCTTTATCAGAAAGTACTTTCCCAAGGGGGGCGTGAAGCTCCTGGCCTGTGTGGGCCGTCAGCAGGGCCTGATGCTGCAAAAGGGCAATCCCCTGAACATTAGGGGATTTAAGGATATAGCCGGGAAAGATGTACGTTATGTAAACCGTCAAAAGGGCTCCGGAACCCGCATCCTGGCCGACTATCTGTGTAAAAAAGAGGGCATAGCCCCGGAGAAGATATACGGTTATGAGCGGGAGGAGCTGACCCACACCAGCGTTGCGGCCCAGATAGCCAGCGGCTCTGCGGATGCGGGCATGGGCATATACTCCGCCGCGAAGCTCTATGACCTGGATTTTCTGCCGGTGTGCGTAGAGGAGTACGACCTGCTCATCCCGGACCACGCCTGGGACAGCCCCATGGTGCGGCAGCTGATAGCCACTTTGAAGAGCCGGGCCTTCTGGGAGAAAATGGAGGCCATGGGAGGCTATACCCTTGACAGGCCGGGAGAGATAATAGACCTGGGATACTGAGAACGGGGGACAGGATATAAGATGACTGACCAATACGGACGGGAGATAAACTATATGCGCCTGTCGGTGACGGAGCTTTGCAATCTCCGCTGCCGCTACTGCATGCCTGCGGAAGGGGTATGCAAGAAGCGCCACGAGGACATGCTCACCGAAGACGAGATGATAAGAGCGGTGGAGGCTGCCGCTTCGCTGGGTATAAACAAGCTGCGCATAACAGGGGGAGAACCTCTGGTGAAAAAGAACATCCTGTCCATCTGCCGCAGGGCCGCGGCGGTGGAGGGGATAGAGGAGGTCTGCCTCACCACCAACGGCACTCTGCTGCCCTCTCTGGTAAAGCCTCTGCGGGAGGCGGGAGTACGGCGGCTGAACATTAGCCTGGACACTCTGGACAGAGATAAGTACGCCTACATAACCCGCATAGGCAGCCTGGATCAGGCGGCGGAGGGCATACGCGCCGCCCTGGATGCAGGCTTTGAAAAGGTGAAGATAAACTCCGTGCTCATCGGCGGCTTTAACGACGATGAGATATCCGAGCTGGCGGAGCTCACCCGGCGTTATCCTCTGGACCTGCGCTTTATAGAGATGATGCCTATGTATGACGGGGGAGATTTCGGGAAGGACTCTTTCATCCCATATACCAGGGTGCTGGAAGTTCTGCCTGAGCTTGAGCCTGTGGAGCCGGACGGGGGAGTGGCAAAGCTGTACCGCCTGCCGGGAGCCCTGGGCAAGG
>CALWYF010000078.1 GCA_944385705.1 uncultured Oscillospiraceae bacterium
TGCACGTCATCCCTGTGGAGAAGGCCATCCCCGCCCAGTCCCAGGCTCTGGATGTGGAGAAGCTCTCCCACTGGCTGGATAAGTATGACGGACATATCGCCGCCGGTGTCTGCTCCTGCCGCCGCAGCGAGACTCTCCAGGGCCGGGGCTCCGGCGACGTCATGGACGAGTGGTGCATAGGTGTGGGTGAATTTGCCGACTATACCTGCCAGACCAACAAGGGCAGGTATATCACCAAGGAGGAGGCGCTGGCCATAATCCAGCGGGCTGAGGACCTGGGCTATGTACACCAGATAACCAACATTGACGGAGAGAACAAAATATTCGGCATATGCAACTGCCCCACGGGAGTGTGCTATGCTCTGCGCACCTCTCAGTATTTCAACACTCCAAATCTGTCCCGCAGCGCCTATGTGGCCCATGTGGATACCGAAAACTGTGTGGCCTGCGGCAAGTGTGTAGAGGTCTGTCCTGCCGGCGCTGCAAAGCTGGGCCAGAAGCTCTGCACCAAGAACGGCCCCATCCAGTACCCTAAGCATGAGCTGCCGGATGCAGTTAAATGGGGGCCGGAAAAATGGAGTCCAAACTATAAAGAGGATAATGAGATAAACTGCTACGACAGCGGTACCGCTCCCTGCAAGACCGCCTGCCCCGCCCACATAGCCGTCCAGGGCTATATCAAGATGGCCGCAGAGGGACGGTACATGGATGCCCTGAAGCTCATAAAGCAGGACAACCCCTTCCCCGCCGTATGCGGCAGCATCTGCAACCGCCGCTGCGAGGAGGAGTGTACCCGCGGCGATGTGGACCGGGCCGTAGCCATCGACGAGATAAAGAAATTCATAGCCGAGCAGGAGCTTAAAGAGGAACACCGCTACATACCGCCTATCAAGAACTTCCGCCCCAATCTGGAGAAGTTCCCGGAGAAGATAGCCATAGTCGGCGCAGGGCCCGCCGGTATGAGCTGCGCCTATTATCTGGCAATGATGGGCTATGAGAATGTCACCGTTTTCGACCGCAACGCCGTACCCGGCGGCATGCTCACCCTGGGCATTCCCTCCTTCCGTCTGGAGAAGGACGTGGTAAATGCGGAGATAGACGTGCTGCGCCAGATGGGCGTGGAGTTCAAATGCGGCGTAGACGTGGGCAAAGACGTGACTCTTGACCAGCTGAGAGAGCAGGGCTTCAAGGCCTTCTACCTGGCTATCGGTGCTCAGAAGTCCGCTCCCATCGGCGTTCCAGGTGAGGAGCTGGATGGCGTGCTGGGCGGAGTGGAATTTCTGCGCCGGGTGAACCTGGGTGAAAAGCCGGAGCTCGGCGAGAAGTGCGCCGTTATCGGCGGCGGCAATGTGGCCATGGACGTGTGCCGCACTGCCCTGCGCCTGGGCGCCAAGGACACCTATGTGCTCTACCGCCGCAGCCAGAGCGAGATGCCCGCCGACGAGGAGGAGCTGGCCGAGGCCATGGAGGAAGGCGTACAGTTCCGCTTCCTTACCAACATCACCGAGATACTGGGCAGCGAAGGCAGGGTCAGCGCAGTTAAGGTTGAGCTGATGGAGCTGGGCGAGGCCGGGCCTGACGGCCGCCGCAAGCCCGTAGGCACCGGAAAGTTTGAGACCATAGCCGTGGACAGTGTCATCGGTGCCGTAGGCCAGGTGATAGATCTGGGAGGCATAGCACCCGAGGCCATGAGCTTTACAAAGAAGGGCACGGTCATTGTGGACGAGGTCACCGCTCAGACCGGTCAGAAGGACATCTTTGCCGGCGGCGATTTTGTCACCGGGCCCAAGTTTGCCATAGACGCCATTGCGGCAGGCCGTGTGGGAGCCGAGTCCATCCACCGCTTCGTGCAGCCGGGTCAGGATCTGCGCATCCACCGGAACCTCAGGAAATTTGTCCAGCTGGACAAGTCCCAGGCCCTCATACCCATCGGCTTCGACAATGCCCCCCGCCAGGTCCCCGCTCACGACAAATCCAAGGCCAGGAGCTTCCGCAATGACCGTGTCACCTTTACCGAGGAGCAGGTCAGGAAAGAGGCCTCCCGCTGCCTGGGCTGCGGCGCCACCGTGGTGGACGAGAACAAATGCATCGGCTGCGGCCTGTGCACCACCAAGTGCGAATTTGATGCCATACATCTCCGCCATGACCTGCCGGAGTGCAGCAAGATGTACAGAGCGGAAGACAAGCTGAAGGCCATACTGCCCTACGCTGCAAAGCGTGAGATACGCATACTCAAGAACAAAAAGAAATAGGGCATGATATCGCCTCAGTAGGGCGACTCCCGCCAAGTCAAAAACCTCCCGTGCCGTGGGCACGGGAGTTTTTTTAATCTGTCTATTTTACTCAGCGGTATAAATCATATCCAAGCCGGTCTGTAGAGTCTCGGCGTCTATGGCTCCGGTAGCCCTGGCCACGGCTGAGCCGTCAGCCCCGATGAAATAAGTGCTGGGCAGAGAGTAGACACTGTAGGTTACGGCGGCATCCATATCCGTGTCATAAAACACCGGGAAGCTGTAGCCCTCTCCGGCAATGAACTCAGCGGCACTGTCCACCGTCTCCCGGGAGCCGTCGGTCATGTTCACCATAAGGAACTGAACATCCTCTCCCAAGTCCAGATAAGCCTGATTGAAATCCGGCATCTCACTCTGGCAGGGTCCGCACCAGCTGGCCCAGAAGTTTAAAACAATGGGCTTGCCAAAATAGTCGGAGAGCTTCACGGCATTGCCTTCGGCGTCATAGACCGTAAAGTCCGGAGCCTGCACTCTCTCCTCCGCCTGGTCCTCAGTCGCTGCTCCGCTGTCCCCCTCTGCCGGAACATCGGCCTGGGGAGTTTCGGAGGACTGGGCGGCGGGAACCTGTTCGCCTCCCTGGACCTGGAGCTGTTGAGGGCTGTAGCCCGAGCTGAGCCGTCCATACAGGAAGCCCGCTCCGCCTATGAGCAGCACCAAAACCAATATGATAATGGGCAATATACGCTTGTCTTTGTTCATGGTGTCCTCCTTCTCAGCTCAGCAGAGCCAACAGGCGTCCCAGAGTGCCAGTGGCCATCATAATGCCTATAAGCACCAGCAGCGAGCCGCAGACTATATTAATGACTTTGTAGTTGCGCTTTATCCAGTCGAAAGCGGATTTCAGGTAATCGATAAGCAGGGCATTCAGTATAAAGGGTATGCCAAGTCCCAGAGAGTATGTCAGCAGCATAAGAGTACCGGCCAGTGCCTGTCCCTGCTGGGAGGCCAGCATCAACGCCGAGCCCAGGAAAGCACCCACACATGGAGTCCAGCTAATGGAGAATACCAGGCCGAAGACCAGGGCCGGGAAAAAGCCCATGTTGGTGCTCTTTAGCTGTCGGCTTGCTCCGTGGAATATGTTCAGCTTTATTACGCCCAAAAAGCTCAGTCCAAAAAAGATAACAACCAAACCGGAGACTACGTTCACCGCTGTCTGGTGACTTTTCAGGAAACTTCCCACGGTGCCTGCCAAGGCTCCCAGGGCCATAAAGGTGAGGGTAAATCCCGTCACAAATCCCAGCGCGGCTTTGAGGGTTCTTATGTGGCTGCGCTCCCCACCCCCGGCAAAGTAAGAGACATATATAGGCAGCATGGGCAGGAGGCAGGGAGAAATGAAGGTTATAATGCCTTCAAGAAAGGATATCAGGTATTGCACTCTTTATTCTCCTTTTCAGTTATGGCGGCAACCAGACCGCCTATCACCGCCACATAGATCATGGAACGGTAGGGTCTGGAGGTAATGGCGCAGCTGCCATCGCATCCGAAGAAATAATAGTAGAGATAGCCCAGCGCTGCACCCCCCAGGATAAAGAGGGCCATGCGTAATATCTTCTTGTGTTTTTCTTTCATGCCGGTTCTCCTTTCCGCCTGAGGGTCCAGGCTTACGACGTCTTTTTTCTGTAGCTTCATTATAAACCCAGAGTCTTTTAAGGTCGGTGACTACATCACTCAGTTGACATTATGGTGAAAGCCCTTTATACTTTACTGAGCAAAGGAAGTGTATAAATGGAACTGAGAGACTTTTTCCCCATGTGGGACAAACTGGAGCCAAGCCAGCGGCAAACTCTGGAAAATTCGCTGGGACGGCGCAGCGTAAAAAAAGACGAGATAATCTACAGCGGGGATATGGAATGCACCGGACTTTACTTAGTGGTGTCCGGTCAGCTCAGGGCCTATATTCTCTCTGAAGAAGGCCGGGAGATAAGCATATACCGCCTCTTTCCCAGGGATATCTGTCTCTTCTCCGCCTCATGTATTATGCACAGCATCCAGTTTCAGGTAACAATCCAGGCGGAAAAAGATTCACTGCTGTACGTTATTCCTGCCGAAATATATAAGTCGCTTATAGAGAAGTCCGCCCCTCTGGCTAATTACACCAACGAGATAATGGCCAGCCGTTTTTCCGAGGTGATGTGGCTCATAGAGCAGGTCATGTGGAAAAGCTTCGACAAGCGCCTGGCGGCCTTTCTGTTGGAGGAATCCGCTTTAGAGGGCAGCACTGTATTGAAGACAACCCATGAAGTGATAGCCAAACATCTGGGCAGTGCCCGGGAGGTGGTCACCCGCATGCTCCGGTATTTTCAAAGCGAGGGCATGGTTAAGCTGAGCCGGGGTACCATAGAGCTCAGCGACACCCATGGGCTGGAGGCTCTCCGGGACAGCTGATAATGAAAATAAACGGCACCCGCTGCAAGATAAAATTTTGCAGCGGGTGCCGTTTTCCCGGCTGATCACAGCATTGCCAGAATCTGGCCCTTAGGCCTGGCACCTACGGTCTGGTTTACAACCTTACCGTCTTTGAACACCATCAGGGTGGGGATGCTCATGATGCCGAACTGTCTTGCCAGCTCCGGCTGCTCATCCACATTCACCTTGCAAACCTTTATGTCGCTGCGCTCCTGGGCGATCTCATCCAGTATGGGAGCCACCATACGGCAGGGGCCGCACCAGCTGGCCCAGAAGTCCAGCAGCACGGGCTTGGAGCTGTTTACTACCTCTTGCTGAAAACTGTTCTTATCTACGTGGATTACAGACATTTCTTTGTCCTCCTATATCTTTTATTTTGTGGCTTTATTATACCCACAGTCTCCCGCCTTATCAGTGATAATGTCACATAAGGCGGATTTTAATTTTATTCGGTTCTAAGAGCCTCAACGGGGTCCTTCTTGGCGGCAAGGCCGGAGGGGATAAGCCCGGCGATGAAGGTGAGGAACACGCTTATAATTACAAGTATGATTCCTCCGGCGGCAGGCAGGACGGAGTTAATGGCATTTATACCCGTCAGGTCATGGATAATGACATTGATGGGTATGTTCAGCAGCATCGTTGCCACGATGCCGATAATGCCGGCGGTGAGACCGATAATGAAGGTCTCGGCATTAAATACCCGGGAGATATCCCGCTTGGAAGCGCCTATGGCCCTGAGTATTCCTATCTCCTTGGTGCGTTCCAGAACGCTTATATAGGTGATGATACCTATCATTATGGAGGAGACCACCAAAGATATGGCCACGAAAGCAATGAGCACATAGCTGATAACATTTATGATGGTAGTTATGGAGCTCATGAGCAGGGCCACCACATCGGTGTACTCTATCTGGTCCTCTTCTTCCACGCTCTGGTTATAATCTTCTATGGCCTCCGCCACACTGTCCTTGTCCTCAAAGCTGGCGGCATAGATGTTTATGGTGCTCGGGCTGTCCAGGTCCACATAGCCCAGCTTTTTCAGGCTGTCCTCATAGCTGCCGGTGGAGTATACCGGGGGCATGGCGTGGTCATAGAGCCATACATAGTCGTCCTCCTCCAGGCTGAGCATGGAAAATTCTTTGGCCAGCTGGCTGTCGGATAGATAGCTGTACATCCTCTCCATCTGGGCGCCGTACTGTTCTTCGATCTGCTGAGCCATCATCTGCTCCATGTATTCGAAGAGAGTATCGTCATCCATGTCCTCCAGCATGGAGGCATAGCTGGGATAATAATCCAGGATCATGTCCTCCAGATCAGCCCTGGTGGTGTCCTCCATCTGCTCGTCGATGAGGTCCTGTACATAGTCGTCTTCGGGAACGCTCATATATTTCACATAGAGATCCGCCAGCTGTTCATCGTCGGCAGCGGCAATGTAGTCTCTGGCGGCCTGGGCCTTGCGGCTGTCGGTCAAGGCCTCGTCCTCCTTGTCCAGGAAAGGAAGGCCGTTAAAGACATCAGTTTTAGGGTCTGCCAGCTGCTGCTTGACCAGGTCCTTTTGGGCGGCCTGTTCCACCACATATTCCACAAGGTCGTGGGTGTAGCCTATGGAGCCGGTCATCATTGCAGACATAGCGTCGGGGTTCTGGCGCACAATGCCTACGATTTTTATGTCAAGGCCGTTGTCATAAAGTGTACGCAGTCCCAGATCCTCTTCCGCCAGGTCCACATACTCCTCCTTATCCTCGTCCCACTTGTACTGGTCGGCGGGATAGATATAGCGGAAGGAGCGGCTGCATATATCCTCATAGCTCCAGCTCTCCACCTCGGTGATCAGGTTCTCCTGGTCCATGAAGGCCTGCATATCCTCCGCCAGGGTGCTGTTGGACTTGAGCCCCAGCGCATAGAGCACAAGGTCCGACACTTCGTTGTTCTTGTCAACCACCAGCACCACCTCGTCGTACTTTTCCGGCCACTTACCGTACAGCACGTCGTACTGGCTCTTGACCATGGGGTTCACTGCCTCCCCGTTCTCCCCGGGCAGCATCTCCTGCCACACGTCCATAACGGAGTACATCTGTCCGAAGGTGGAGAAGTAGGAGCTGTAGTCTCCGCCAAAGGTCTCGCTCATGGCAGTCTCCAGAAGAGTCGTCACATCAGTCTTGACTATATTGTCGTCCACATCCTTGGCATATATGTTCATATCCAGGTCGTAGGAATATTGAATGGTACTCACATAGGGGGATACCCCGTTGCCCGGACTCTCCAGATAGTCTTTGAAGGCCCGGAGGTTATTGGTCTGAGTCTCGGCAGAGACCATTGAGTTCATCATGTCGTACATTACCGTGCTGGAATATACGGCATCCTTGTCGTGTTGGTTTTCAGCCGCCTGAGCCTGCACGCCCATGAGGGAAGTCATCATGCTGCTCATATCCATGCTCTCTGCCTGAATGGTTATGGGGTAGCTGGCCAGGGTATCCTTCTGCACCTTATCTATATAGTTCTGGATTCCGTTGGACAGGGACATGATAAGGGCAATGCCTATAATGCCTATACTTCCGGCAAAAGCGGTAAGTATGGTGCGGGCCTTTTTGGTCATCAGGTTGTTGGTTGACAGAGTCAGGGCCGTGATAAAGCTCATGGAAGTCTTTTTGCCCAGGCTTCCCTGCTTCTCCTGGCCCTGAGAGTCATAGGGGGAACTGTCGTCCACAATGAGGCCGTCTTTTAACTTTATAATTCGGCTGGCATAGGAGTTAGCCAGTTCCGGATTGTGGGTGACCATTATGACCAGTTTGTCCTTGGATATCTCCTTGAGAATGTCCATTATCTGCACGGAGGTCTCGGAGTCCAAAGCGCCGGTGGGCTCATCGGCCATAAGTATATCCGGGTCGTTCACCAGAGCCCGGGCGATAGCCACACGCTGCATCTGTCCGCCGGACATCTGATTTGGCTTTTTATAGAGCTGGTCGCCCAAACCAACTTTCTCCAGAGCCGCCTTGGCTCTGGCCTTCCGCTCGGAGGCACCAACGCCGGACAGCGTCAGGGCAAGCTCTACATTGGAAAGGACATTCTGATGAGGAATAAGGTTATAGGACTGGAAAACAAAGCCAATTGAGTGATTGCGGTATGTGTCCCAGTCGCTGTCGCTGAATTTTTTTGTGGAGCGGCCGTTGATTATCAGATCGCCGGAGCTGTATTGGTCCAGGCCGCCGATAATGTTCAGAAGCGTAGTTTTGCCGCAGCCGGAGTGGCCCAGAATTGCCACAAATTCGCTCTCCCGAAACTCCAGATCTATGCCTTTCAGGGCATGGACAACGGAATCTCCAACTATATAGTCCTTTTTGATTCCCTTGAGTTTAAGCATTTTTTCCCCTTCTATGCTAAGTATTTATTGACATACAGATAAATCTGCGCTAGAATAATCAAGCTATTGAT
>CALWYF010000079.1 GCA_944385705.1 uncultured Oscillospiraceae bacterium
AAAAAAAGGCCGGGAGCGTTGAGCTCCCGGCCCGGGGATATTCTGATTACTCTTCGGGGCTGAACTGGTCCTTGCCCACGCCGCAGAGCTCGCAGGTGAAGTCATCGGGCAGATCTTCCCACTTCACGCCGGTCTCATCCTCGTCGTAGACCCAGCCACATACGTTGCACACATACTTCATGGCCTTTACCTCCTGAATAAATTTATTGTTATTTTAGGATTACTTGAAGTAACGGTTCAGCAGGCCCTCAAAAGCCTTGCCGTGGCGGGCCTCATCGCGGGCCATCTCATGGACGGTGTCGTGGATGGCGTCCAGGTTGTACTGCTTGGCCAGCTTAGCCAGCTCAAACTTACCTGCGGTGGCGCCGTTCTCGGCCTCAACGCGCATTTCCAGATTCTTCTTGGTGCTGTCGGTGACGACTTCGCCCAGAAGCTCGGCAAACTTGGCGGCATGCTCAGCCTCCTCCAGGCCGGCCTTCTCCCAGTACATGCCGATCTCGGGGTAGCCCTCGCGATGAGCCACACGGGCCATAGCCAGGTACATGCCTACTTCAGTGCACTCGCCTTCAAAGTTGGCTTTCAGGCCGGAGATGATCTCAGCCTTGACATCTTCGGGGACATCGGCGCCAAACTGCTTGCCTACACCCACCACATGCTCAGCAGCCCAGGCCATGCCTTCCTTCATCTCGGTGAATCTGGAACCGGGAACCTTGCACTGGGGGCAGAACTCGGGGGGATTCTCTCCCTCATAAACATAACCGCATACCGGACATACCCATTTCTTCATAGTAAATTTCCTCCTAAGTAATTATATCTTGTGTCTTTGATTATTATATATTTTCATTGCAGTATTTGCAATAAAAACCTGAAAAATATCAGCCGGCCTGGAGCCCGCGGCAGTCCCGGCAAAGGCCCCGAACCGTAAGGGAACATTCCTCGGCAATAAAGCCATATTCCCTGTCCAGCTCCACGCAGGTCTCTGTCACAGCCTCCGGGAGCTCCATATCCATAACTCTTCTGCAGGAGCGGCAAACAAAGTGGGCGTGAGGCGCTGTTGTTGCGTCATAGCGCTCCTGACCGGCAACCCGGCAGACGCTCACCGCCAGCCCTTCCTCAGCCAGAACACCCAGGTTCCTGTAAACCGTTCCCAAGCTGAGCTCCGGATAATCGGCCTTCAGCTGCTTATACAGCATCTCAGCCGTGGGGTGCTCTTTTGTGGCGCAGAGGGCATCCAGTATAGCCTGGCGCTTTCTGCTGTTTTTCCTTTTGTTTTCCATGGGCACCTCAAAATAATAATGATTCTTATTACTGAAGTTAATATAGCACAGCTCTTTGTATTTGTAAAGGGGTTTTTCAGTAAAATTTTTATTTTTTCTTCTCCCTCTTTTATTTACTCATACTCCCTCCTGGGGCTGCTCTACCAGTTGAATCAGGGCCGCAGCAGAGGCACTGCCAAAAAGCCGTATGGCCGCCAGGGCCTCCTGAAGGGTGTTGCCGTTGCTGCCCACCTCCACTATCATGGAACCCGGTGAGAGCTGCTGGTTATAGCGCTCCCGTACCAGGGATACCGGGCGCATCAAAGTCGGATGCCTGGCGTTTACCGCATTCTGCAAGTACAGTGCCATGGCCAGGTTCTGCCGCCAGTTGGGGTGCTCCAGACCGCTCTCGTCGGTACCCACCAGAAGCATAATCTGGCTGGCCACTACCCCCTCTTCTTCGGCCATGGTCTTGTATACCACATCGTCGCTGCCCAGAGCATCCCTGTGGATGTCCAGTACAATCTTTATGCTGGGATAGTCCCTCAGATATTGCTCTATGGCCTGGCCTGAGCGGGTATAGGAGCCGGTGTAGCTGGGGTAGTCGTAAATGCCCCGGTCGTGGATGACATTCAGTCCCGCCTCCTGAAATATCTCCGTCAGCTCATCACCTATGCGCACTATGTTAAACTCGGTGTCCTCTGTGCGGTTGGTGTCGCTGGGCTCATATCGGTCCAGGCCCGCCTGGGTATAGGCCTCGCTGGAGTGAGTATGGATAATAAGTATCTGGGGCTCTCCTGCCGGCAGTGTTATTCCCGGGCCGTCGGCCACTATCTGGGCGGCATCCACCCAGTATTGGGTAGCATTGTTTATCGTCAGTCCCCCGTCTATGGTGGTCTCCATTATTTCCTGGTCCTCTCCTATCTCCGGTTCTTCCGCCGCCTCCGAGGGATACATCAGCTCCATCTCCGGCAGACTGAGCTCCGTCTGCTTCGGTGCCTCCGTCTCCTCTGGCCTCTGCACGGGCTCCGTAACGCTGAGACTGAGAGCCGAGGCCGTGGGAGCTCTTTTTAAATCGCTGGACACCACCACTACATTTTTCATTGTACTGTCTCCCAGCCTCTCCAGCACTGCCTGGCCTATCCGCTCCCCCGCTCCGCTCACAGCCAGCATGTACATAACTATGGTTGCGCAGCCCAGAGCTGCCAGCTTTTTTGCCGCCTGCATCCATTCACCAGTCCTCTCGTAGGTTTATACATATATAGTTATGAGCCTTCCCTGCCGGATATCATGGCCTCTTGAAAAAAGCTGCCGCCCATGTTATCATTGGCTGTAGCAAAAATGAAAGGAATCGACAATATATGAAGTTTCAGTACAGACCCCGGGGCGTTTGCTCCCAGCTTATGGATATAGAGGTAGAAGACGGCCGCATTGTGAATGTGAATGTCACCGGCGGCTGCCCCGGCAATCTTCAGGGCATCTCCCGCCTGCTGAAGGGTATGAGCGTTGACGACGCCATAGAGCGGATGGACGGCATACGCTGCGGCATGAAGCGGACCTCCTGCCCCGATCAGCTGGCCCAGGCCCTCAAGCAGATGCGGGATGGCGCTCAGAGCTAAGGCCGCAGCAGCGGCGCTGCTGTCTTTGCTGCTGTGCCCCTGGATTTTGGGCTGCTCCCGGCAGCCGGAGGATGGCGGAAGCCCGGAGCCGTTCGCTCAAGAGTTAAGCCTCCCCAGGGAGCACCCTGACCCGGGCTATGAGCAGTTTCCCGTGTATTTTGACGGACTTCTCATGGATCAGGGCTGCATAAGAGACGGAGAGCTATACCTCAGCCCCGGAGAGATATGCCGCTACCTGGATATAGACTGGAGCTGGCGCCAGGAGGATGAGGGCTTTACCCTCAGCCTGTCCGGCGTGGAGTTTAATGCCAGCAGCGACAAGGAATATCTCAGCGGCAACGGCAGGTATTTCTATGCCCCCCAGGGCTGGTTCAGCGCTGGGGACAGGCTGTACCTCCCCTATGAGCTGCTCAGCCGCCTGCTCTGTCTGGATACGGAAGTCAAGCAGGACGAGGCGGCCATATATATCTCCACTCTCAACGCCCGGCTGATCCCCGGCGGGGAGGATTACTATGAGCTCAACTACCCCAGCGAGGAGCTGTTCTGGCTCAGCCAGATAATCCACGCCGAGGCCTGGCAGCAGCCCCTGGCAGGGCAGATAGGCGTTGGCAATGTGGTTATGAACCGGGTGAACAGCCCTGACTTCCCCAGCACGGTCTTTGACGTGATCTTCGATATGGATCATAATATAGTCCAGTTTGAGCCCATATCCAACGGCAGTGTCTATTCCCAGCCCGACGAGATGGCCAGGATCGCTGCCTGCCTCTGTCTTGACGGCTACAACACGGTGGGGGACAGCCTATACTTTGTAAATCCCGCCTATGGCAGCGGCTGGTTCGACTCCGCTCTGGACCTGACCGTGACCATTGGCGACCACAATTTCTATTCAGTCCGAGGTGCCTGAACATGCTTGAAGAGCTGCTGCGCTCCGGCTTTGCTGCCCTGGGTCTCAGTCTGGAACCCCGGGCCCTGGAGCGCTACCGCACATATTTTGAATACCTGGAAGAGATGAACAAGCTCATGAACCTCACCGCCATATCCGGTGAGGAGGACGTGGCCCGGCTCCATTTTCTGGACTGTGCCAAGCTGATGAAGGCAGAATCCTTTGCCGACAAGCGGGTTATAGACGTAGGCACCGGCGCCGGCTTTCCCGGCCTCGCCCTGAAGATAGCCTGTCCGGAGATGGAACTGACCCTGCTGGACAGTCTGGACAAGCGCATAGGTTTTCTGAGAAACTGTTGCGAGCGTATGGATATCCGGGATGTAGAATGTATCCACGCCCGGGCGGAGGAGATTCCCGAAGGATACAGGGAGAGCTTTGATTTTGCCCTGTCCCGGGCTGTAGCCCGGCTTAACATACTGTGTGAGCTGTGCCTGCCCTATGTGAAAAAGGGCGGCGCCTTCATTGCCATGAAGGGCAGCGATCTGGACCAGGAGCTGAAAGAGGCGGAAAAAGCCATCACTCTGCTGGGTGGCAAGGTGGAGCAGAAGCTGGATTATACCATCCCCGGCACCGACGTGACCCATAGTCTGCTGATAATCCGAAAGCTGGGCAATACCCCCGGCAAGTACCCCCGCCGCTGGGCCCAGATAAAGAAAAGCCCCCTGTAAATTTTTCATCGGAATACTTGCGATACGCTTTAAAATCAAAGGGAGTCCCGCTTCCATAGAAGCGGGACTCCCTTTGATTTTATTCTCTTTCATTCTTTTCCCAGTATGATATCTCCCAGATCCTCAGCGGTGTCTGCAACCCGGGCAGCCCCAAGGGCCTCCAGCTTCTTTCGGCCCATAAAGCCCCAGGCCACACCTATACAGTCTATCCCGGCGTTTCTGGCTGTGTTCAGATCCACGTCCATGTCACCCACATATACGCTCTCTTCCGCCGTCACGCCCATGCGCTCCATGGCGGAGAGCACGGCGGAGGGGTCGGGCTTGCAGGGTATACTGGGCCCCGTACCCACGGCCAGCTCCAGCAGCCCCGGAAAATGTCTCTGGGCAAGGATCAGCACCGCAGGCTCCTGCTTGTTGGATATCACCGCCAGCTTTATTCCCCGGCTCTTCAGTCTCTCCATCAGTTCGGGGATGCCTGGATAGGGAGCCGTTCTTATCTGGCAGTGACTGTCATAATACTCCTCATAGAAATCCTGTACCTGACGGCACAGCTCCGGGGAAGTGCCCTCCGCCACGGAGCATCTGACAAAATGGGCCGGGCCTTTGCCCAGGAAGCTCTTCATCTCCTGCTCCTCTCTCTCCGGCATATTGAAATGGCGCAGGCTGTAGTTCATGGAGTCAGCCAGATCTCCCAGGGTGTTGAGCACCGTACCGTCCATATCAAAAAGTACTGCTTTGTACATTGTGTTCCTCCATTATTTTCGGGTATGGCCCTAAACTTTTTAAGAAAATAATAATTTGCCTTTGGCCTTTGCCTATAATATAATGATGAGGAAATAATTTCAAGGGTAAAAAAGCATGAAAAAGTTACTTCTTGTCGCCATTCCCTGTGCTGCCGCTTTGGTGGTCTTTCTGATATACCTCAATCTGGCCCGGAGCGGCGGCTCCCAGCTGAGTCTCTGGTATGTGGAAGAGGAGCTTCCGCCCTCCGTCATGGAGAGTTTGGCCGAAGAATATAACTCTCAGCGGGGCCGGGACAGCTATGAGCTGCTCCTCCGAAGCTTCTCCAGTGAGGAGGACCTGGCCGCAGCCTTTGAACAGGGACGGCCCGACCTGCTGCTGTGCAGCTATACCCGGGCAGCCAGCCTGGGAAGCAGAGGTCTGTTGGGGGCGGTGGAGCTGGCAGACCGGGACTATCTGCCGGCGCTGGAGGAAGCCCTGCCCTTTGCGGGCCGCAGCTTTTTCCCCATAGGTTCCCAGGCTCCCATTCTGATGTACAATACCGCGCTGCTGGAGCAGGCAGGCATCTCCCCGGAGTTTGGCAGCTTTGAGGCCTTTTTGGATCTGGCCGGGGAATACAGATTAAAAACCGGAAAGCCCTTCTTTTCCGCCGAAAGTCTCTCCCCCCTGCTCTGTACCTGCTGCGCATCCCTGGGCTACAGGCTGGAGGGCGAACCGGAGCAGGACGGCATGAACAGCGATTTTGCCTCCGTATATAACTCCCTGGCCTCTGCTGCCATGGAGGGCAGCTTTCTGCCCCCCGGGGAAGACAGGCTGGATTTGGCAGCCGCCGGTCTCCTGCCCTGCCTTGTTCTGGACAGTCCCCCGGCGGACGGGCTGCCGGAAGCACTGAGCTGCACCGCCTTTCCCCTCCCTGAGGGAGGCAATGAGGTCTATGTGCCCCAGGTCCTGGGCTTTGCCGTCACCGGTGCCAACAGCTATACTCTGCCCTCGGTGAGGGACTTTCTCCTCTGGCTTCAGGATGGCTTCAGTGCGGAAGACGTTCTAGCTCTGGGTCTGGTACCTGTGGTCCAGCGGCTTAATGTTCAGCCTTCCGACCCGCTGGGGAAGCTGCTCATGGAGGCCTATAATAGCCGCAAAGCACTTATATATCCGCCTCTGGGCCGGTTCGTCCAAAACAGGCAGGAGATGGAAGAGGAACTTTGCGGAGCCCTTGATTTGCTGTATTGATTCGTGGTATAATTGCTGGGCAAAATAAGCAAATATTTGGCAGGCCGTTGCCTTTAAATACGGCAGAATGGAGATAAACATGGAAGGATACAGAATTCTTGAAATCAAGAAAAGCGTATTTGAAAACAACGACAAGGAGGCCGAGCAGCTGAGGCAGGAGCTGAAGAAGGATAAAGTCTTTCTTCTGAACCTCATGTCCTCCCCCGGCTCCGGCAAGACCACCACTCTCAAGGCCACCATCGCCGCTTTGAAGGATGAGTTCCGTATCGGCGTTATGGAGGCAGATATTGACTCCGACGTGGACGCCGCCACCATCGAGAAAACCGGGGCCAAGGTCATACAGCTTCACACCGGAGGCATGTGTCACCTGGATGCGGGCATGACCCGCCAGGGCCTGGAAGGCCTGGGGGTGGATGATGTGGACTTTGCCATACTGGAAAACGTGGGCAATCTGGTCTGCCCCGCCGAGTTTGACACCGGCTCATCCAAAAACGCAATGATACTTTCCGTCCCCGAAGGAGACGACAAGCCCCTGAAATACCCTCTGATGTTTTCCATCTGCGACGTGCTGCTGGTGAACAAGATAGACGTACTGCCCTATTTTGACTTTGACCTTGAGGCCTGCAAGAAATACGTCAAGAAGCTTAACCCCAATATGAAGATCATCCCCATTTCCGCCCGCACCGGCGAGGGGATAGACGAGTGGGCCAACTGGCTCCGGGAGCAGATAAAGGCCTGGAACGGCTGACTGAATCAAACGCTATAAAAGTAAAATTACCGCAGCGGTTTTCCCGCTGCGGTAATTTTTCATCTCGTAAGAATACTTCGGTCTTACTTCTTCTGGACATACTTCAGGCAGTCCAGCATAACGGCCACCAGGATGATGATGCCGGAGAAGACGAACTGCAGGTTGGTGTCAATGCCCAGAGTGGTGAGGGCGTAGGTCAAAGCGGTGAAGATGAACACGCCAACCACAACGCCGGAGATCTTACCGATACCACCGGTGAAGGAGATACCGCCAACCACGCAGGCGGCGATGGCGTCCATTTCCCAGCCCTGGCCGTAAGCGGCGGAGCCGGAGCCCACCATGCGGATGCACTCAAGCCAGGAACCGAAGCCGTAGAGGATACCGGCCATGACGAAGGCGCCCACGGTGACCTTGAACACGGAGATACCGGAGACGGAGGCAGCCTCAGGGTTGCCGCCCACTGCGTACAGGTTCTTGCCGAAGGTGGTCTTGTTCCAGATGAACCAGACGATGACCACGGCGGCAATGGCCCACAGGATTATGGTGGGGAACTTGCCTATACGGGGGATTATCATGCTGGGGATGGTGGTGTCGATAGCGCCGAAGGAAACGCCCTTGGTGGAGTAGGTCACCAGACCGAATATCACCAGCATGTTGGCCATGGTGGAGATAAAGGGGTGCATCTTGAACCGGGCGGTAAAGAAGCCGGCAATGGTGGTGAACACAGTGCACAGCACGATGCAGACGACAAGGGCCAGGAACACCCGGGCCAGGACGGGCATGGTGCTGAAGTCAAAGGCATGGCCGAACACGGATCCGGTGTTGGGACCCTTGTGCATGATTATTGTTGCGGCAGTCATACCCATGCCCACCATAC
>CALWYF010000080.1 GCA_944385705.1 uncultured Oscillospiraceae bacterium
CGGCTTAGATTTGTGCGCTCGTTTTTTTGCTCATTCTCTCGAAAATTTTACTTGACTTTTTTTAGCAGGTCTTCAAAGAAAACATGGGGAGAGTATAGCACACAAGGCAGGGAAAGGGAAGTGTGCCGGCAGAGAGATTTTGTTCTTGCTTTATCAGGCGTAGGAAAGTATTATAGGTGCTGTATAAAAAGAAAGAGGAGTGATAGGCTTGGAATTCAATGTAAACAGCCCGGTGTTGTTTGTAATAGCGGGCATCATAGTGGCGGCGGTCCTGGCCCAGTCCGTTTACTTCCTGGTGAAGGCCTGGCACCGGGGAGTGGAGATAGGCATGGCTAAGGACAAGCTGAAGCGGGTTGCAATTACCGCCGGAGTCTTTACCATAGCCCCCGCCGTGGCCATAGTCATCAGCGTCATCACCCTGGCCAAGGACCTGGGCGTGCCCCTGCCCTGGCTGCGCCTCAGCGTGGTGGGTTCTTTGTCCTATGAGACCATTGCCGCCTCCAACGCCGAGAGCGCCATGGGACTTACCTTCGGCCAGGTCAGCAGCCTCAGCGCAACTCAGTATGTCACCATTGCCTCGGTGATGACCGTTAGCATAATGGTGGGCATCTGGCTGGTGCCTCTTATAGGCAAAAAGCTGCAAAACGGCGTGATTTCCCTGGAGAATCGGGATAAAAAGTGGGGGGATATCTTCTCCGCCTCCATGTTCATAGGCATGATATCAGCCTTTGTGGGCTATGTGTTCTGTGACTTTTCCACTGTGTTCCACGGAGATATGAGCGGCCTCATCCCCGCTCTGGTGATGGCGGTATCCGCCCTGGTCATGTGCCTGGCGGGACTGCTGGTGAAAAAGACCCAGTGGCGCTGGGTATCCGACTACGCCCTGCCCATCAGCCTGGTGGCGGGCATGGCCAGCGCTATCCCCATAACCGCATGGCTGGGCTGAGAGGAGGAAGAGAAATGAAGAAAAAACTCTCCTATATGGATTCCGTCCACCGGGACGGGCGCATCTGGAACCTGTCCATGATGTTTATGATGTTCATGTACCCCATTGCCGTGGGTGTGATATACAACACCCTTCCGGACTGGCGGGGCTTTGTTCTGGGGCTCATAGCCACCGCCCCCATGTACTGGGCCGTGGCGGTGGTGGAGGTGCTCACCTATGTGCCCATGCTGGGGGCGGGAGGTTCCTACCTGTCCTTTGTTACCGGCAACATCTCCAACCTGAAGCTGCCCGTGGCCCTAAACGCCCTGGAGCAGGCGGGGGTGAAGGCCAGCTCCGAGGAGGGGGAGATAATCTCCACCATAGCCATTGCCGTCTCCAGCATAGTCACGACCTTGATAATCGTCCTGGGCGTCATACTCATAACCCCGCTGACCCCGGTGCTCAACGCTCCGGTGCTTGCCCCGGCCTTCGCCCAGATACTCCCCGCCCTCTTCGGCGGCCTGGGAGTGGTGTTCATCTCCAAGAACTGGAAGATAGCCATTGCCCCGGTGACACTGATGCTGATACTCTTTATCTTCGTCCCCGCCCTCAACTCCAGCACCGTGGGCATAATGGTGCCGGTGGGCGTGCTGTTCACCATGGGCGTGTCCCGGATAATGTATAAAAAAGGTCTTCTGTAAATAGGAGGAAGAGAAATGACAGTGCTGTATATTCTCCTGGCCCTGCTGGCGGTACTGGTGCTGGTGATACTGGCTCGCACCCTGGCCTTCAGGCCGAAGGAGCAGAAGGAAGAGAAGCCAGTGAGCGTGGACTACGACTCCAAGGCTGCCGTGGATGCCCTGGGACAGCTGGTGCGCTGCAAGACCGTGAGCTTTTACGACAGGAGCCTGGAGGACGACGGGGAGTTTGAAAAGCTTATTGCCCTGCTGCCTGAGCTGTATCCCAATGTGACGGAGAACTGCCCTCTGATAAAGCTGCCGGACAGGGGCTTGCTCTACCGCTGGCAGGGCAGGGAGCCGGGACCGGCCGCCGTACTCATGGCCCACTACGACGTGGTGCCGGTGGATGAGGAGAACTGGGAAAAGCCCGCCTTTGAAGCCATAATAGAGGACGGCGTCATGTGGGGCCGGGGCACTCTGGACACCAAAGTCACCTTTAACGGCATACTCTCCGCCGCCGAGAACCTGATAAAGCAGGGCTTCCGGCCGGAACACGACATCTACTTTGCCTTCTCCGGCGGAGAAGAGGTCAACGGCCACGGGGCTGAGAACATAGTGGAGTATTTTAAAGAGAACAATATTGAGCTGTCCATGGTGGTGGACGAGGGCGGCGCCGTTGTAAAAGACGTGTTCCCCGGGGTGAAGGAGAGCTGCGCCCTTATCGGCATTGCGGAAAAGGGACTTTTGAACCTGGAGTTCTCCGTCTCCGGCGGCGGCGGCCACGCCTCCGCTCCGGCGCCCCACACCCCGGTGGGCAAGCTGTCCCTGGCCTGCGCCAAGGTGGAGGGCAAGCCCTTCAAGGCCCATTTCAGCAAGCCGGTGCTGGAGATGTTCGATGTGCTGGGACGCCGCTCCGGCTTCGTCTACAGGATGATATTCGCCAATCTCTGGTGCTTTGGCTGGGTGCTGGACATGATATGCAGAAAGGGCGGCGGAGAGCTCAACGCCCTGCTGCGCACCACCGTGGCCTTTACCCAGATGAGCGGCAGCCAGGCCCCCAATGTCATCCCGCCCAAGGCCTCCATGGTGGCCAATCTCCGGCTTAACCCGGAGGACAGCGTGGCCGGCGCTATAGAGTATATAAGAAATGTGATAGGCGATGAGGAGATAAAGCTCACGAACCTGGACAGCATGGAGCCAAGCCCCATATCCCGCACCGACTGCGAGGGCTGGAAAAAGGTGAGCTCCGCCGTCTCCGGCACCTGGCCCGGCTCCCTGGTGGCGCCGTATCTTATGGTGCAGTGCTCCGACAGCCGCCATTACGGACGGATCTCCGACAAGGTCTACCGTTTCTCCGCCATGGCCCTTACTACCGAGGAGCAGAGACTTATCCACGGAAACAATGAGCGCATCACTCTGGAGGCTATAGGCAAGGCCGTGGAGTTTTTCATGCGTATAATGAAGCAGTGCTGAGGGAAAGAAACAAAAAGGAATAAACAGATTTTTAAAGCATAAGCTGAGAGCAGAAGGCCGCTCTCAGCTTATGCTTTATACGGACGCTGTATTGCGGAGAGCCGGGAGTTCAAATAAGGAAAACAGGTGATTTAGATGAAGCATGAAATAAAATGGAAGCTGCTTGTCCCGGCGCTGCTGCTGCCCCTGGCCGTGGGGGGCCTGGCCGCCCTGCTCACCGGGAGCGCCATGGACAGCTATTCCGGAGTGGCCAGACCGCCTCTGTCTCCCCCGGGTTGGGTCTTCCCTGTGGCCTGGACCCTGCTGTATATACTCATGGGCATAGCCTCATATATCGTGGCAAGCTCTTCGGTCTCCCGGGAACGAAAGGAGCGGGCTCTGTGCGTCTACGCTTTGCAGCTGGCGGTGAACTTCGCCTGGCCGGTAATCTTTTTCAAGCTCTCGGCCTACGGCGCAGCTTTTTTCTGGCTTTTGCTGCTATTGCTGCTGGTTCTGGCCAATGAGCTCCTTTTTAAACACATCAGCAAAACAGCGGGGAAGCTGCTGCTGCCCTACCTGCTGTGGCTTCTTTTTGCCCTGTATCTCAACCTGGGCGTCTGGATACTGAACTGAGACAAAGGAAAAACTGAACAAAATAACCGGCGGTCCCGAGGGCTGAACAGACCCGGCGTATATGCGACAGGGTCCGAAAGCAGCCCCTCCCGGGCCGCTTTTTTGCATATTATGACAGATACTCTGTATATTGTTTTTACCAAATGGACCCCTCTGTCTAAACATGAAAATAAAAAAGCCTGAAATTTCTTATATTTTGCACCAAAACACTTGAACAATTCTTTTTATATATGTTTAACTTGCATATTATATGGGACTGTGCTAAAATGATAACGATAGTAAACACTTATACATCCGGCATCTGACAGGGGGGAACGCATATGGAAAATAAGGCCAAGATAATTACGGTGGCCGGCAAAGGCGGCGTGGGCAAAACTTCCATCTCAGCTTCAATGGTGAGGCTGCTGGTGGAGAAGTACCCGGACAAAAAGATTCTGGCGATAGACGCCGACCCGGCCGTGGGCCTGTCCGTAGCTCTTGGCGTGGACGTGAAGCTGACGCTGGACGACATCAGGATGAGCATTGTGGACAGCGTGGAAAACGGGGACGCCAAAGAGGCTCTTGAGCTTCTCAGTGAGGCCAGGTTCAGAATATTTGACGCCCTGGTGGAGATGCCCGGCTTTGCCTTTCTGGCCATAGGCCGGCCCGAGAGCTCCGGCTGCTACTGCAAGGTGAACTCCTATCTGAAGGAGGTCATCAGCCTGCTGGCCAACAGCTTTGACTACGTGGTCATTGACGGGGAGGCCGGCATTGAGCAGATACAGCGCCGGGTGATGGAGAAGGTGACCCATCTGCTGCTGGTCACGGACCAGAGCAAGAAGGGCGGCCAGGTGGTGACCACCATCAAGTCGGTGGCGGACGAGCTCATTGCCTATGAAAGGATAGGCGTCATCATAAACCGTGTCACAAACCCCGAGCTGGCAGACATGATGCAGATACCGGGAGTGGAAATACTCTCCCTTATCCCTGCGGACAGCGCCTTTGCCGCCAACGATATAAAGGGCAAAAGCGTGATGGAGCTGCCGGAGGATTCAGTTATGCTCAAGGGAGTGCGGGAGGCGCTCCAAAAAATAGAAATTCTATAAAAGAAGAGGTGTAACATTTGAAAGATCTTAAGCATCTTATCTACTTTGAAAGTCTGCTTGAGAATGCCGACAACGAACTGGTGAGAAAGGCTCAGGAGGAAGGCCAGCTGGCCCTGGGCTATACCTGCTACCATGTTCCGGAAGCCCTGCTCAATGTAGGCAACTGCTTCTCCGTCAGACTGAGAGCGCCCAACACCGGCTCCATAGATATCGCCACCTACTACATGTCCAACTACACCTGCGAATACGCCAGAGCTCTGGTGGAGAGAGGCATAGAGGGCGGCTATAAGTTCCTGGATGCCGTGATAGGCGTGGACGCCTGCTCCATGATGAACAGAGCAATGGAGCATTTTGAGATCCTGAAGGTCAACGAGAAGCCCAGCTTCTTCGTTACCCACTGCGACATCCCCTACAAAATTACCGACTACACCCTGGACTCCTATGTCAAGCAGATGCGTCTGCGCGTGCTGGACAGACTCACCGAGACCTTCGGCGTGGATACCTCCGACGCCGCCATCCGTGAGGCCGTGAAGGAGCACAATGAGGTCTGCTCCATCATCTCCGAAATGGGCGAGATGCGCAAGGCGGACAACCCGGTCATCACCGGATATGAATTCCACGTCATCAATCTGGTGTCCTACACCTGCCCCAAGAAGCTCATCCTCCCCTACCTGAGGGAGACTCTGGAGGAGCTGAAAAAGCGCAAACCCGATAAGGTCAGCCCCTACCGGGCCCGGGTGGCCATCGTGGGCTCCGAGATCGACGACCCCAACCTCACCAAGCTCATCGAGGGCTGCGGCGCTCTGGTGGTCTCCGACCGCTTCTGCTTCGGCTCCACTCCCGGCCGTGAGGTCATAGAGCTCAAGGACGACGAGGATGCCCTGAGGCAGATCTGCCTCCACGTCATGGAGCATTCCGAGTGTGCCCGCTACATATCCGATGAAAAGGTACTCCAGCGCCGTGTCACTTCCGACCGCCTGGCCAAGGAATACAAGGCCGAGGGTATCATTTACGAGCAGATGAAATACTGCGATTACTGGGGCTTCGAGCGTGCCCTGGTCAGCCATGTGATGCACGACGAGTACGGCTGGCCCGTCCTGAGTATAGACAGGCTTTACAATAACGGCAACTCCGGTCAGCTGCGCACCCGTGTCCAGGCCTTTGTTGAATCTCTTGAGATCAAACGCATTCACAAAGAGGAGGGCAAAAAATAATGGCAAAAAAGGAAAAGATAAAATACCCAAATCCGGAATTCTGGAAATGTAGAGATGAGATCCAGTGGGGTGCCCAGTGGGAAAACCTGAAGGAATTCGGCGGCATCGCATGGGATCTGCTTAAAAAGACCGACTGGAAGCAGTTCGGCGCCGATAGAATAGAAGATATAAAGTCCGACGGCCAGAGAATCAAGGAAGAGTTTACCGACTTCATGGCTCTGGACAAGGCCGGCAAGATAGACCGTATAATAAACGGTGAAAAGAGCCTGGGCCGCCTGTACCGCAAGGGCGCCATGGCCACCGTCCGCCGTGAGTGGAAAGGTATCAAGGACACCGCCTACGACTTCTACAGATGGGCATACATGTGGGGCATGCTGCTGATGACCTTCTCCCGGGACCTGATCCCCGCCCTCAACGCCACTCTGTATTACCGCTGGATGGTCTCCTACTTCTGCTGCCATGGCTTCCTGGATAAGAACACCCTGGGCCTGCGTGGCTCCAACCTGCGCATGAGCCACATGCTCCTCTTCGATGTGTTCCGCTACGTGGCAGAGAACCTGGTGCTCCTGGCCAAGTGCGACAGGAAGAACGGCAACAGCGAGGCCCTGAACCAGAAGCTGGTGCTGTTTGACGAGATGACCATGGGCCAGATCATGGCCGGCTTCCCCGACCTGCTGGGCATACCCTACCAGCTGCTGCCGGTGTTCCTGGTCTCCGAGATAGACCAGCTCACCTGCGTGCCTTACATAGACGCGGTGGAGTCCTACGGCCTGCCCGCAGACACCTGCCCCGTGCCCTCCTCCGAGTGCGGTTCCATCGTTGTGGACGCTCTGCCCCACTGCGGCAGCTGCTTCATTTCCTCCTCCATGCCCTGCGACGGCTCCACCATGGCTTCTTCCTATATGAGCCGCCGCTTCCCCAATCTGCCTACCTTCCACCTGTGCTTCCCCGTGCGCTACCTGGATGAGGAGACCGTGCAGATGGGCGCTGAGGATATACGCCACTGCATCAAGTTTATCGAAGATATAACCGGAGCCAAGTGGAACTGGGAGGCCTATTTCTCCGCCATGAAGCGCTTCAACCAGGAGACCGACTACGAGCTTCAGAAGTGGGAAGTCAACAAGAGCGCTTATCCCCAGCTGCTGGGTCCCTGCTACGAGCTGTTCCGCAAATGGAACTACGAGATGGACGGCGGCATAGACCCCAGAGTCATAGGCACTGCCGAGAAGGTCAACAAGCTCCTTATGAAGGCCTACGAGAACAAGGAGGAGCCTTACCCCGGAAAGATGAAGTACAGAGCCATCGTCTGGTCCTGCCCGGCCCACTACTACGCCAACTTCTCCAACTGGGCGGCCAACTGCTGGGGCATCAATGTCCTGGTGGAAATGGAGTCCCTGAACTTCACAAAGCATCTTGAGACCGAGGACAAGGAAGAGGCCCTCCGTGACCTGGCCCGCCTCTATGAGCGTATGGTCATGCGCCGCCACACCAACGGCGGTTACCAGAACGTTGTGGATGAGCTGTGGCGACAGTGCGAGGATTGGAACACCAAGCTCATCATCATGTACCAGAATGTGGCCTGCAAGAACATGGCTACCGTTCAGGGCATCCTGGACGAGCAGGGCCGCCAGAGAGGCTACGACCTTATCTGGGTGGAGCACGACCTTATGGACCCCCGTACCGTCTCCCGCCGCACCATGCGCGACAAGGTCAGCGAGTACATGCGCACCGTCATGAAGGCAGAGCCTGTTGACCCGTCCCTGCTGGAGTTTGAGGACGAGGTCTGCATGTAAAGCCCAGCGGAATATTCGGCCCGCCGCCCCGCTCGGCGGCCGGGCCGGTACAAAACCGGATTCACGCCTTTTAAATAATAATTATGGAGGAAAGATATATGAAATACTTTGGCGGCTGCGACGTAGGGTCCACATATACTAAGGCGGTTATACTGGACGAGAACGGGAAGATGGTGGCAGACACCACCATAAGGAGCAAGATCAATTCCGAGCAGAGCGCAATAGCAGCAATGGAAGAGGTGTGCAAGCAGGCAGGGCTGAAGGACAGCAAGGACCTGGCCTACCTGAT
>CALWYF010000081.1 GCA_944385705.1 uncultured Oscillospiraceae bacterium
TAAATCTGCGCTAGAATAATCAAGCTATTGATTTGCTTCCGTAGCTCAGCAGGATAGAGCATCCGCCTCCTAAGCGGAAGGTCGCGCGTTCGAATCGCGCCGGGAGTGCCAAGCGGAGCAGCCGTGCTCTGAGGGGACATCGGCTTTTGCCGGTGTCCTTTTTTAGTCAGCTCTCATTCGGACAGAAGCATTTACATATTTTATCACAGTTTTTTCTCTTTGTCCTGTTCCCTGATAAATTTAATCAACCGTTCACAATTGGGATTTTTCGGAAATCTTTGATTGGAGGCCTAACATGAAAAAAAGGAAAAAAACTTCCAATATTCTCTCTTCATGCCTTGTCATGCTGCTTGCTATTGCCTCCGGCTTTTTCTGCGGCTATGCCGTAATAGACTATGCCGACAAGCTCTCGGGGAGCACGTTTATTAACCTGCTGGTGCTTTTGTCCGGGCTCTTGCTTATTGCACTGGCCTACCTGATTCAGGTGCTCATTCATGAGGCGGGACACCTGGTTTTCGGTCTCATCTCCGGCTATGAGTTCGTCTCCTACCGCATAGGCAGCTTCATGATCAGCAAAGGAACGGACGGCAAACTGAGTCTGAAACGCTACTACCTGGCAGGCACCGCCGGCCAGTGCCTTATGGGTCCCCCGGATTTCGAGGAAGACGGCTATCTGCCCGTTGGTCTCTACAACATGGGCGGCGTGCTGCTCAATGCCATAAGCGCCATGTTTTTCTTCTGGGCCTATTATCTCAGCGGCAGAACGGTTATACTGCCCATGCTCTTTCTGAGTCTGGGCATCTTGGGATTGACCCAGGCTCTGGTCAACGCCCTGCCTCTGGAGCTGGGCGGAGTCCCTACCGACGGCCGCAACGCCCTGTCTCTGGGTAAGGACGACAAAGCCCTGCGGGCCTTTTGGATACAGCTGAAGATAAACCAGTGCAGCAGCCAGGGGATGAGATATAAGGATATGCCGGAAGATTGGTTCAATATCTCAGGGGATGAGCTGCATTCCGGTCCTCTCAATGCCGCCCTCGCCGTATTCAGAGCCAACCGCCTCCTGGATATGCAGCTTCTGGATGACACCGAACAGCTTATCTCCCGGCTGCTGGAGGAAGGCGGCCTCCCGGGCATTTACCAAAACCTCCTGAGGGTGGACAGTCTCTATCTCCAGGCCATGAAAGGCCAGGCGAAGCAGCCTGACAAGGCCCTGGAAAAATTCATGAAAGCAATGAAGAACTCCCCTTCTGTATTGCGCAGCAGCTATGCGCTTGCCCTGGCCCACGGAGACAGCAGCAAAGCCCGGGAATACAGGCATCATCTGGAGTCTCTCCGGCATAGCTACCCCTTCCCCGGTGAGCTGGAGTCGGAGCTGGAACTGGTAGAACTTGCAGAAAATACTCTTGCAGTCTCTGCCAAATAACACCCGGGCTCCGTTCCCTGGCTCTTTAATAATAAATCAATTAGCCGGTACTCCTTTAGTACCGGCTTAAGTTTAAATAATATAGTTTACATAAAAATATATTTTAACAATTATGTTAATAAATTGGAAAAAATTTTGCATTGCCCTTGTGGGCGCCTTTGTGTACAATCGTAAGCGAGGTGATGCCCGATGAAACTCAGGGCAATAATCATCAGGATGCTGGGCATGTGTCCCCAGGCCTGGTACATATTTAAACGCAGTTTGCAGCTGTCTGCCTTTCTGATGCTCTGCGCCTTTGCGCTGCTGGTTGAATGGGGCGGCAGCATAATGGAGCGCTACGAGCTGTATATGACGGCGGTTTCCCTCATGGAGACAACCCAGGCCATTCTTCTAATAGGGGTGATAGCCTCGGTGTGCATAGAGGACTTTCACAGCTGAAGGGTCATAAACTCCTCCCGGCTCATGATAGCGTTCAGCACATCCAGCAGGCCCTGAGCGCTGAGCCGCTCCGGCAGCTCCAGCTTCTTCATCAGTTCCTTTCGCAGGGCGGCGCTGTTTTCTCCGCCGCTGAGACCCTTTCTGTACAGGTCCGCCTTGCTTATCCTGCTCTGGTCCTCTCTGTGTTCCGGCCCCTGGAATGTAGCTCCTGCCCGGCTCAGGGCCTCCAGGATTACCTGGGGGCTCATGCCCTCCACCCCCAGCTTTCCCTCCCGGGAGGGGGCGGACTTTCTCCGCTCCTTGCCGTAGATATCGGGGATATAGGCATGCTTTATAAGCTCGGGGGCTATGCAGCCCTTCAGGTGGTTACGTATCATGAAACCTGCGGCGTCGGAATCTGTCATAATGATGAGCCCCCGGCTCTCCGCCAGTTTCTTAAGCAAATTTCGCTTCTGACTGTCGTTGAAGATGCCGAAGCCTCCCGTCTCTATTATCACCGCATCCACCACCTGGCTCAGGGTGTTCTTGTCATAGCGACCCTCCACCACAATGACCTCTTTAATTCTCTCCATTGGCCTCACCTGCCGCTATGCGCAGCACTGCCTCCTTCAGCAGTTCCCTCTCGTTCAGGGAGCTGCTTTTCATTTTATAATCCGTTTCGGCGCAAAGCTCCACCGCTCTTATGAGCTGGGGCAATGTGAAGCCCCGGGCGGCGCTCATCAGCTTCTTTGCCACGTAGTCGGACTTTATGGCACAGTCGTCCATAAGGAATTTCGTCCCCAGGCCCTGGTCCAAAGCCAGTCTTGCGGCATAGAGCCTGCGCATCTGCATGCCCAGCATGGCCAGCATGGCAATGGGTTCGTTGTTTTTATCCGCCAATAGCTCCGACAGCACTGACAGAGCGCTGTTGTATTTCTTCTGGGCAATATATTCGGTCATGTCGAAGATCACAGCCTCAGGGATATGGTTTGCCACGGCCTCTACGTCCGACACCGTCACCCGCTCTCCCTTAGCATAGGCGGCAACCTTCTCTATTTCCGGGATGAGTCCGCTCATCAGCTCGCCGCTGATGAATATAAGGCGCTGGGCAGCATCCAGCTCTATGCCTTTACCTGCCGCGGCAAAGCGGCGCACCAGCCAGTCGGTGAGCTGGCCCTGGGACTGCTTGGTGAATTTCAGTTCCTTTGTCTTTTGCCGCAGCACCTTTACGCTTTTGAGCCTGCCGTCGGGCTCATAGTTTGCACCCAGGACAAAAGCTATCACGCAGTAGTCCGGCACATCCCCCAGGAGTTTTTCCAGAGTGTCGCTGTCCTTGAGCCTGTTGATATCAATATCTCTCAGCTCAATGAAGCTGCGTTCCGTCATAAAGGGCAGAGCATCCATGGCCCGGCGCAGCTCCTCCATATCCAGCTCCGGCCCGTCCATTCTGTGGTAGCTGAAGCTGTCCTCGCCCTCGGGCAGGCATATTCTTTTCAGCTCCCTCAGGTACTGCTCTCTCAGGTAGTCCTCCGGGCCCCAGAGGAGATAGGCTCTCTCCGGTCCCAGCTGTTTCAGTTCCCGGATTGCAGCGGAATAATTCAGTTTTTCGTCGTTTTTTCCAAATTTCCTGGCCAATTTATTCTCTCCCGTTATTCGGATATGCGTATCTCCACAGTGCCGTCAAGGTCTGTCCTGTACACATTATACCCGCAAAGCTCCAGGCGTTCAAGAGTTTCCTCCGCCGGGCAGTCCTGGTAGTTGAAGCCTACGCTGAGCACGGCGTCTTCGGCTCCCAGAGAGCGCAGGAAGCTCCGGCTGCATGAATCATCGCAGCCGTGGCTGCCCGCTACCAGCAGTTGTATATCCTTTTGACGACAGACAGATTCCAGGCGCCGCTCTCCCTCTCCCGTCTCCCCGGTCACGAGAGCTCTGTAGCCCCCCAGGTCCAGCAGTACCGACAGTCTGTTTTCACTGTTCCCCGTATACCCGGCAATCAGCTCCAGCTCCACAGCTCCCAGGTCCATGACCGTGTCGGCATTTATGTATTCCACCTCTATCCCCTTCTCCAGCGCCGCGGCCAGCAGCTCCTCCAGCAGCGCATTGCCTGCTCTGGTCCTTGGCAACATCAGCCGCTCTACCTCCACCATCTCCATGAGCATGGCGGCTCCATTGGCATGACCCTCCGTAAGCTCCGTTATAACCAGGAGGTCCACCTGATGCCGGCCCCGGCTTATGAGATACTTCCCGGCCAGTTCCCCCGCATCTTCAAGGCTGTACTCCCCGCCGCAATCCACTACTACAGTACAGTTTTCGCCAAGGGCCGCAGTGCATAGCCCCTGGCCCAGATCTATTACCGCCAAAGTATCTCGGCCTTTATTATAGTCAAAGTTTACATAACACAAAATAGCTATAAGACTCAGCAGGCTGACCGCTCCCGGCAGCCCTATACGCAGCCATATCCTTTTCCTGAAGTGGGCAAAAACAATGAACAGCGCATAGCATCCCAGCATCCAGGACACCAGCATTGTGTTTTCCAGATAAAGCACTGCAACAGGCAAAGCTGACACCAGTCTGGACACGAGAAAAATGTAACGGGCAAACCAGGAGCAGAGCCACGCGGCAATGTATCCCGCCCAGGGCAGCAGCGACAGGGCGCAGGCTGCCCAGCCCAGGCCGAAGCATAGGGATACGGCCCAGAGCCCGGCAATATTGCTGAGTATTGCAAGCACTGGGATATACCCGAAATGCACGGCGGTGAGGGGCGTTGTAAAGACCATAACCCCAAGGGATGTAGCGGTGTTGGCCGCTGCATATCTCCCCAATCGTCCTTCCGCAAGCTTTGGCATTGCGGATATAAGGAAGCGGTATATTCTGCCGGAAAAGCAGAAGATGCCCGCCACGGCGGCAAAGGAAAGCTGTAAGCTGATGCTTGCAGCTGCAAAAGGATTTTGCAGCAATATCAGGGCCAGAGCCAGACTCAGGGATGTAGGCGGGTCGTTCTCCCGGCGCAGCAGCGGAGCCAGCAGCAGGAAGCTCTGCATAAAGCCCGCCCGCACAGCCGAGGGACTTGCCCCGGTTATGAACACGAAGAGCCAAATCAGCGCAAGGCAAAGCAGGGCGCTCCTTCTTCCCGAGCCTAAAATCAGGCGCAGCAGGCCCACCAGGAAGGCCACATGCAGGCCGGAGACAGCTACTATATGCATGAATCCGGCTCTGGTCATTGCAAGGTGCAAACCCTCATTCTCATATAGAAGGCTCTTGTCTCCCAAGAGCAGGGCCTGCATGAAGGCTGAGGTGTCCTCCGGGAATATTTTATTGATGTGCCCGGACAAGCTGCGGCTTATGACGAGTATGTAATAATTTCCGCCCCGCTCCTCAAGGACTTCTATGCCGCTTTGGGCGCTGATCTTCAGGTATATACCCTTGCTGTAATAGTTATCGTAGCTCTCCCCATAAACCGTGTCCGCCCTTCTTATCGTGCCGGTAAAGCTTACGCGCTGTCCCGGCAGCAGCTGGGTGCAGCTCATCTCGTTGTCATAGACTATGGCCTTCAGTCCGGGCAGCTCATCTCCCAGAAGCTTTACTTCAAGCCGGCAGTAGTCCTCATACACCGTGGGATAGTCCGTAAGTTCGGCGTACACCGTATAGGTCTCCCCATTATATTTAAGAGTCCTGCCCACTGTTCTGTCATAGTTGAGCTGATAGGCCAGTATCCCCAGTGCAAAGGACATGAGGGCAATTGCCCCGGGGCGCAGCCATTTTCTTCGGGGCAGGATCAGCAGTGCTCCCAGAACGGCGGACAAAACGGCGGCATAGATGAGAAAGCGTAGGGGCAGTATATAATTTGCCGCAAAGATAGCGGCGGAAAAAGCTCCTGCTGCAACGGCCAGCTTTCTTGTGCCCATCTCGCCTCCCCTTTCTACCCATTCTTTGTCCCATAATGTTCCCTAGCCACCGCCGTCTTGAAAAGTCTGTCTCACTTGTAAAGAAAAATCCGCAGGGGTACTGATTTCTCCCTGCGGAAAATTTTATATCATTTTGTCTGCCATCTTCACGCCGCCGAGAATGTGGAAATGCAGATGCATAACGGTCTGTCCGCCATCTTCTCCGCAGTTGCTGATGACCCGGTAGCCCTTGTCCAGGCCCTCGGCCTTGGCTATCTTTGCCACAGCCTCAAGGCACTTGGCGGAATAGAGGGAATTGCTCTCATCCACCTGGGCCACAGAGGCGATATGCTCCTTGGGCACCACCAGGATGTGCACAGGGGCCTGGGGATTTATATCCCGGAAGGCGTAGACGTACTCGTCCTCATAGACCTTGCTGCTGGGAATTTCCCCGGAAATTATCTTGCAGAAAAGACAATCCTGATCTCTCATAATCTTACCTCCTGATTATATTTTTTCCTTGACAAAGCTCTCCACAGCGGCCAGGGCCTCGTCCAGTTTGCTGAGATCGTTGCCGCCGCCCATGGCAGAGTCGGGCTTTCCGCCGCCCTTGCCGCCGGCAATGGCGGTGATGTTTTTTATGATGTCTCCGGCCTTCAGTCCTTTGGCCACGGCCTCCTTGCCGCAGACGCACTGGAAGCTTATCTTATCTCCGTTAACGGCGGCAATGACAGCCACCACGGCGCCGTCCTTATCCCTCAGCACATCGCCCATGCGCCGGAGAGTGTTGGCGTCACAGCAGCCCTGCTTGCAGGTGACCACGTGGATGCCGCCGATATCCGCCGCCTTCTTAAGCAGCTCCTCAGCGCCGCCGGCAGACTCCTTGGCCTTGTACTGCTCTATAAGGCGCTTTGCCTCTTTCAGCTCGGCGGCCTGCTGTTCCAGCTTCTGGATAATATCGCCGCTGCCGGTCTTAAGCAGAGAGGCAATGGTGGACAGCTCATCCAGGCTTCTGTGCATATCCTCTATGGTGCGCTCACCGGTGCTGGCCTCTATACGCCGCACACCGGAGGCCACGGAGCCCTCGGAGATAATGTGGAAGGCGCCGGCTTTGGCGGTATTGCTCAGGTGAGTTCCGCCGCAGAGCTCCACGCTGTAGCCGCCCATGTCCACTACCCGGACAACCTGGCCGTACTTTTCGCCGAAGAGTGCGGTAGCGCCGCTGTTTCTTGCCTCCTCCAGGCTCATTTCTTTAACGCTGATATCATAGCCGTGGAGTATGGCCTCGTTCACCAGGTGCTCCACTTCCTGCAGCTGCTGGGGGGTGACGGCAGAGAAATGGGTAAAGTCAAAGCGGAGGAAGTCCGGCTCTACCAGTGAACCCGCCTGGTGCACATGGTCGCCCAGTACCTTTCTCAGGGCACTGTGGAGCAAATGAGTTGCGCTGTGAGCCCGGCCTATGGCCTCCCGGCGCTCATGGTCATATCTGACCTCCACCTCGTCCCCCAGCTTTACGCAGCCGGATTTCACGGTGCCGTAGTGCATGAACTTTCCGCCCTTGTTCTTCTGAACGTCATTTACCTCAAAGACAAAGTCCCCTGCGCTGATGCTGCCACGGTCGGCCACCTGGCCGCCCATCTCTGCATACATTACGGTCTTGTCCAGCACCAATATGGCCTCGGCCCCCTGGGCCACGGCCTCTCTGGCCTCGCCCTCGGCCACTATTGCCAGGACCTTGGCCTTGCAGCTGTCCTTATCATAACCCACAAACTCGGTATCTGCAATACTTTTGCCGAATTCTATTCCGGCCCAGCCCAGATCGCCCAGGGCCTCCCTGGCCTTGCGGGCGCGGACACGCTGCTCCTCCATGAGTTCATGGAAAGCGTCCTCGTCAACCTTCATGCCCTCGTCGGCACACATTTCAATTGTAAGGTCAATGGGAAAGCCATAGGTATCATAGAGCTTGAAGGCATCTGCTCCGGAAAAGACGGTCTCACCTTTGGCCTTGTGCTCGGCCATCAGCTCCTCAAAAATGTGCATACCGGCGTCGATGGTGCGGGCAAAGTTCTCCTCTTCGGTCTTGATAACCTTGGTGATGTAGCTCTGCTTCTCACGCAGCTCGGGGTATTGACACTCGTTCTCATGGACAACAGTGTCTATGACCTTGTAGAGGAAGGGCTCGTTCACACCCAGCAGCTTGCCGTGACGGGCGGCCCGGCGCAGCAGGCGGCGCAGCACATAGCCCCGGCCCTCGTTGG
>CALWYF010000082.1 GCA_944385705.1 uncultured Oscillospiraceae bacterium
AAAGACCCGCATGGGACAGACCGAGACAATAGTCTATACCCCGGAGCGCTTCCGGGAGGAGTACGGTTTTGAGCCCAAACTGATGGTGGACCTGAAGGCCCTGATGGGGGACAGCTCCGACAATATTCCAGGCGTCCCCGGTGTGGGAGAAAAGACCGCCATGTCTCTGGTGCAGAACTACGGCAGTATAGAGAACATATACGCCAATCTGGACAGCCTGGACATTAAGGATAGCGTAAAAAAGAAGCTGGCCCAGGGCAAGGAAAGCGCAGAGAAATCCTACTGGCTTGCCACCATAGTCCGGGACATCCCTCTGGAATTCAAGCCGGAGGAGAATCTTTGGAACAGAGATTATACCCCTGGTCTCTACGATGTATTCAAGGGCCTGGGCTTTAACAAGTTTATAGAGAAGTGGGGCCTGGAGCCGGGCGAGAACAGAGAGGCTGACTCCGCCGGGAAGACAAAGGGCATGGAGCGCTGTGCGCTCTTGTCCCAGGAGGACACGGAAAAGTTCATCTCCGCCGTGAAGTCCGCCCCCTGGGTAGCGGTGTACAGCCTGGAAGGGCTGGACAGGCTGGAGATTTGCGACGGAGAAAAGGTGTATGAGGCGGCCTGGAACAGATGCGGGGAAAATTACGACCGGCTGCTGAAGACGGTCTTTTCCCCGGAGGTGAAGAAGGCGGGCCACAACGTGAAAGACCTTATGGGCCTGCTTATGAAGGAGGGCCTGTCCACCGAGGGCTTTGTCTTTGACACAGCACTGGCGGCCTACCTGCTGGAAGCCACGGAGAGCAATTATGCTCCGGAGAGGATATCGGTAAAATACACCGGTGGAGAGCTCGGCGGAGCTGAAGCCGTATTTGCCCTTTATCCGATACTGGATGCCAAGATGAAGGAACTGGGTATGAAGGAGCTCTATTATAATATAGAGCTGCCCTTATGCCTGGTCCTTGCCGAGATGGAGAAGTCCGGCTTTTATGTGGACAGGAAGGCTCTCTACGACTTTGGCGAAAGCCTTAATGCAGGCATAAACGCCCTGCAGGAGAGTATATGGGGCCATGCCGGCCATGAGTTTAATATCAATTCTCCAAAGCAGCTGGGCACGGTGCTTTTTGAAGAGCTTATGCTGCCCTATGGGAAGAAGACCAAGACCGGCTGGAGCACCAATGCAGATGTGCTGGAAAAGCTCCAGGACAAGCACCCCATAGTCAAGGAAGTTCTGGATTACCGTATGCTCACCAAACTTAAGTCTACCTATGCAGAGGGGCTTTTGAAGGTTATCAGCGAAGACGGACGCATACACACCAGCTTCCAGATGACGGTTACCGCTACCGGCCGCTTATCCTCCACGGAGCCCAACCTCCAGAACATCCCGGTGAGGAAGGAGCTGGGGGCACAGATACGGAAAATGTTTGTAGCGGCTCCCGGCATGATGCTGGTGGATGCCGACTACAGTCAGATAGAGCTGAGGCTCCTTGCCCATATTTCCGGGGACGAGAACATGAAGGAAGCCTTCCTGAGCGGAGAGGACTTTCATACGATCACGGCTTCCAAGGTCTTCGGAGTGCCTGTGGATCAGGTGACTCCCACACTGAGGAGCCGGGCCAAGGCAGTGAATTTCGGAATCGTCTACGGAATCTCGGCCTTCTCTCTGGCTCAGGATATCGGAGTATACACCAACGAGGCCAAGGCTTATATGGATGCCTATCTGGAGAGATATCACGGTGTAAGGGACTATATGAAGAATATAGTGGAGAGCGCCAGGGAAAAGGGCTATGTGTCTACAATTTATGGTCGCCGGCGCTATCTGCCGGAGCTTAAAAGCTCCAACTTCAATATGCGCAGCTTTGGAGAGCGGGTTGCCCTGAACATGCCGGTGCAGGGCACAGCGGCAGACATCATAAAGCTGGCTATGGTAAATGTGCACCGCAGATTGAAGGAGACGGGTCTGAAGGCCAGATTGATCCTCCAGGTTCACGACGAACTTATTGTTGAGTGCCCTGGGGAAGAGGCTGAGCAGGTGCGGGACATTCTGACCCAGGAGATGGAGAACGCTGTCCACCTCAGCGTCCCCCTGGTGGCTGAGGCCCATATAGGCCACAGCTGGGCGGAGGCCCACTGATATGGCCCGGCGCATAGACGATGTCCGGGAAGAGCAGCTGGAGCAGATAGAGGAAATCGAAAAAGCCTGCTTCTCCCTGCCCTGGACAATAGAGCAGCTGAAAAGTCAGCTGAAGGACTCGCAGCACGAGTTTATAGCTTCCCTGGATGACGAGGGCCGGGTCCTGGGTTATGTGGGAATGATGTATGTGCTGGACGAGGGCTATATATCCAATGTGGCTGTGGACCCGGAGGCCAGACGTCAAGGGATAGGCCGGGATCTGATAAAGGAACTGATGGCCCGTGCGGCGGCTTTGGACCTAGCTTTTGTCACCTTGGAGGTGCGCTGCAGCAATGCCGCCGCCATAGCCCTGTATGAAAAACAGGGCTTTTTACCCGTGGGAAAAAGAAAGAACTACTATGATTTTCCCCGGGAAGATGCTATACTAATGACACATTTTTTGAAATGAGGCGCAGCTTTTGAAAATACTTGCTTTTGAATCTACCTGTGACGAGACCGCCGTGGCTGTGGTCGAGGACGGCAGGAAGATACTCACCGACCAGATCTTTTCCCAGGCCAAGCTCCATGCCGTGTATGGCGGGGTAGTGCCGGAGATAGCTTCCCGCTGCCATGTTGAGTCCATATCAATTCTTGCACAGCGTGCAATCGAGGCAGCGGGCATCACCCGGAAGGACATAGACGCCGTTGCCGTATCCTATGCTCCGGGACTTATCGGGGCAGTGCTTGTGGGCGTGAACTTTGCCAAGGCCTGCGCTTTGGCCCTTGGCGTCCCTCTTATACCAGTGCATCATATTCGGGGGCATATAGCCGCAAACTACCTGGCCTATCCCGAACTGGAGCCGCCCTTCCTCTGCCTTGCCATATCAGGGGGTAACACCATGCTGGTGGATGTGCGCAGCTATACGGATATGGAGATAATAGGCAGCACCAGGGACGATGCGGCAGGGGAGTGTTTTGATAAGACTGCCAGGGTTCTGGGCCTGCCCTATCCCGGCGGCAAGCCAATCGACGATCTATCCCAGGGTGGGGACGACAGTATGTACCATTTCCCAATTTCTCACGTGGAGGGCAATCCTTATGACATGAGCTTCTCCGGGCTGAAGACTGCGGTTATCAACCTGGTTCATAACGCTCAGCAAAAGGGTGAGGAGCTGGACCGGAAGGGCCTTGCAGCCTCCTTTACCAAAGCCGTCAGTGACAGCCTGGTGCCCCGGACTATGATGGCGGCGGAAAATCTGGGATATAAAAAGATAGTAGTAGCCGGAGGCGTGGCTGCAAATTCCAGAATAAGGGCAGACTTTACCGCCGCAGCAAAGGAAAAGGGCTGTGAGCTGTTCGTGCCGCCTCTCAGGCTTTGCGGAGACAACGGGGCCATGATAGGTGCGCAGGCCTACTATGAATATCAGGCAGGCGTAACTGCCGGCAGCGACCTTAACGCCTACGCAACCATGGATATATAAAATAAGCAGAACAGGGGATAAGCGTATGGGGGTTCACGACGGGCACAGGGACAGGCTAAAAAGCAGATTTGCAGAACATGGACTGGAGAGCTTCAATGATATCAATGCGCTGGAGCTGCTGCTTTTCTATGCCATTCCCCGGAAAGACACCAATGTCATGGCCCATGACCTCGTGGACAGATTCGGCAGCCTCAGCGGTGTTTTTGACGCAAGCCTGCGGGAACTGACGGAAGTTCCGGGGATAGGCGAGAACACAGCCCTGCTTATAAAGCTGGTTCCTCAGATGATGAAAAAATGCCAGCTGTCCAAGGTCAATGATATCAGAGTTTTTCGCAGTTCCAATGACCTTGGCCGATTTCTGGTGCCCCGTTTTATGGATGAGCGGGATGAGCTGGCCTTGCTGCTGTGTCTTGACAGCCGAAAGAGCCTGATCTGCTGCCGGGTGCTTAACCGGGGCGTGGTAAATGCAGTGGACATTACCGTGCGGCGTCTGGTTGAATTGGCCCTGAAAAATAAAGCGGCCTCCCTGGTCCTGGCTCATAATCACCCGGATGGGATAGCCCTTCCGTCCAGAGAGGATGAGGCCTTTACCCGCAAGGCAGGGGAAGCCCTGCGGCTTATGGGCATGGAGCTGGTGGACCATATCATCGTCGCCGGGGACCGGTATTTCTCCATGCGGGACTCAGGCCTCTGTGGTAAATTCTGAAATAACGTTATGTAAACTATTTATTGACTTCAAAATGTAATTATTTGCTTTCCCATAATTCGACAGACTTCTGCAATTTATTCTGCAAATAGGCAGTTTTCAGGCAATTTGGCATGTTGAAAACCATGTTGAAAATGTTGATAACTATTTGCAGAATAATTATTTTTTGGCGTTATGTAACTTGTTGAAACCCCTGTAATCACAGCAGCAGAAGTTAGGAAAAACACCTAAATCATTATAAAAATGTAACAATGATGGCAAAGTTATTAAACCGCATAGAAGAAGATAAATTTCATTAAGTTTCCGAATTATACAAAACGTTATATAAATTACAGCGACAGTATTTGTGTTGACTTGACCTGGCTTATGTGTTAAAATACCTTCCGCTGAAGTTTAAGTTCAGTTAAGCTTTGCTGGTATAGCTCAGTCGGTAGAGCACTTCACTCGTAATGAAGGGGTCGTGTGTTCGAGTCACATTACCAGCTCCAGAAAGCCGTAGGCGCAGCGTGCCTGCGGCTTTTTTGCGTCTGCCGTTGAAAGAACGGGAGCAGGTTTTTTCAGCCCCTAGTCATGGAAGCGGGGATGCAGACCGGATACTTTGGACATAGTATAAGACTAAAAACCTCTCGGTCCCATATTTTTTGTCAAAAAAGCTATGGTAACTTATAGTCATCTATGATATCATTAACAGTTAGAAACAACTGTATAATGAACTAATTGTCTAATCGTTCAATAGTGTTTTCAGCCTTACCTCATGCTTGGCTGGACGGTTTTAAACTGTGCAGCTCAGGCATAGAAAAAGAAAGCTCAGGTAAATTATAATGCACGCTAGAATAAGTAAAGAGCAGGAAGATGTTTTTAAAAACCTTCCCGTATCAAAGGCGCTTATCAAAATGATACTCCCGGCGGTGGCCAGCCAGCTTATAGTCCTCATCTATAATATGGCGGACACCTTTTTTGTGGGGCAAACGAACAACCCCTATATGGTGGCCGGTACTTCCCTTATTCTGCCGGTGTTTAACATCAGCCTTTGTCTGGCCGGACTGGCAGGTATTGGCGGCGGCTCCATGATATCCAGGCTCCTGGGCCAGGAGAGGGAGGAAGAGGCCAGAAAAGTCAGTGTCTTCTCTCTGTACCTTGCTATTTTTATAGCTGCCCTGTTTTCTCTGGGCATGGGCCTGTTTATGGAGCCCATACTGAATGTTTTGGGGGCGGGGGATAACACCCATGACTATGCCAAGCAGTATGCCACCTGCGTTATTGTTATCGGTGGGATACCCACGGTTCTATCCAATGTACTTTCAAATCTTATCCGCAGCATAGGCCGCTCCAGGGAGGCAAGTACCGGCATAATCCTGGGCGGACTTTTGAACATTGCCCTGGACCCCCTGTTTATGTTCGTGCTAATGCCGGAGGGCAACGAAGTGCTGGGCGCCGGAATAGCCACCTGTCTGTCCAACTGTGTGGCGCTGCTGTACTTCATCGTTGTGCTCATCCGCATGGGAAAGAACTCGGTAATAAGTTTTTCTCCGGCTTTGGGCTTTCCCCGGCGCTCCAGTGTCCTTGCAGTGTTCGGTGTTGGGGTGCCCTCAGCAATCACCACTTTGCTCTTTGACCTGGATTATGTTATAATAGACAGGCTGATGGTTTCATACAGCGAGCTGGCCTTGGCGGCAGTAGGGATAGTCCTGAAGGTGGAGCGCTTCCCCCTGAATGTGGGACTGGGTATATGTCAGGGCATGATGCCCCTGGTGGCCTACAGCTATTCTGCCGGCAACGAAAAACGCATGAATGATACTGTGCGCCTGTCCCGCAACCTGGGACTTATCGTGGCGGCGGTGAGCATAGTGCTTTATGAGCTCTTTGCTCCGGAATTTTCCAGACTCTTCATCTCCGACAGCGAGACAGTGGCGCTGGCCTCCCAGTTCCTGAGAGTAAGAGTGCTGGCGACGCCCCTCATGTTCATGAGTTTCTTCACTGTCTACCTGTTTCAGGCCTTCGGAAAGGGGAGGATATCCCTCTTCTTGGGAGTTACCAGATGGATGGTGTTCAACATCCCAATGCTCTTCCTGCTCAACAGCATTTTCGGCATGTTTGGCCTTGTGTGGTCTCAGGCCACTGCAGACACTCTGACCGTTATACTTTCCCTCTGCGTCTATAAACGGTTCAGACCGGCTCCCGGAAGTCTTGCCTCTGAAAAACGATAGTTTCCAGAGAAAAATTTTATGCATTGTTTATACATTTGCCTCCAAAAGACTTTACTATTATGCGCAATATGTGATATAATGTCAGCAATTAAAGCAGGAGGTGTGAGGGTAAGATGGCTTCATCCACAAAACGTGCTCTGGCAGATGCACTTAAACAAATGATGGAGGTCAAGCCGATAGCAAAGATCACTGTCAAGGACCTGGTGGAGATCTGCAATGTAAACAGACAGACTTTTTATTACCACTTTGACGACGTATATGATCTTCTGGAGTGGGTGTTTGAGGAGGATGCCAACCGTGTCCTGCCGAAGGAAGTGCTCTATGAGCGCTGGCAGGAGGATGTGATGGTCTTTTTCCAGTACCTTTACGACAACTCCAGCTTTGCCCTGAACATCTATAATTCCGGCAGCCGGCTGTACATGCTGCGGTTTTTGAAGGGCCGTCTGGAGAGCTGTATCAGGAGCTTTGCCGATATTGTTTCGGAGGGCATGAACATAGACAAGCAGGATTACGATTTTGTCATAGAATTCTATTCCAACGGCATAATCGGCCTCATCTCCCAGTGGATGGATATGAACATGCAGACCCCCAAAGTCATCACTCAGGAGCGTCTCATAAAAATGCTTGGAGGAAGTGTGGAGAACATGCTCTCCCGTTTTCAGAACTCTGCAAACTGAATATACTGCATCCGGAAATCAGGCCGGGCGGAAAGGGCGAAAAAAGCCGTATTTCCGCCCGGCTTCTCCATTTGAATCGGGGGCATATTTTAGCTGTTGAAAGCTGGAGAAAAGCGGGTTATAATAAAGTGTTGGAACTCTATTACGGAGGAATTGAAATGGCAGAACAAAAAACCAATGTCATGCGTTTTTTGACGCAGAAGAAGATAAAATACACTCCCCATGAATACGAGCACGGAGACGAAGCGGTAGATGGAGTAACTGCGGCGGCACGGATTGGTGTTCCGGCAGAAAAGGTGTTCAAGACGCTTGTCACCAGAGGTGCTAGCAAAAACATATACGTCTTTGTCATTCCAGTTGCAAAGGAGCTGGAACTGAAAAAGGCGGCCAAGGCAGTGGGGGAAAAGTCCATTGCCATGATACATGTCAGCGAGCTGTTGGGACTTACAGGTTATGTGCGGGGCGGCTGCTCCCCGGTAGGCATGAAAAAGCAGTACCCTACAGTTATCCATTCCACTGCCGAGGAGCTGGACACCATAGTGGTCAGCGCCGGGAAAATAGGCTTCCAGGTGGAGCTGGCCCCCCGGGAGCTGATAAAACTCATCAGGGGAAAATTTGCGGATATCGTTGCTGAGGATTGAGTATGCAGGATAAAATTTATATTAAAGGCGCCAGGGAGAACAACCTGAAAAATATCGATCTGGAGATCCCCAGAGACAAGCTGGTGGTCATCACGGGTCTCTCCGGCAGTGGCAAGTCATCCCTGGCCTTTGACAC
>CALWYF010000083.1 GCA_944385705.1 uncultured Oscillospiraceae bacterium
AGGATGAGGGGCATGAGCTGATAACCTTCCACCAGCTTATTGGCGGAATAGTCCATCATGGTCTTGAGCTGGTCTATCAGTTCCGAAGTAAAGCTATTATAGCCGTACTTGGTCTCATACTCGGCGTAGGGATTCTCCTCGCCGGTGTAATCCTCCACCAGCTGGGCAATGATGTACTGCTCCAGACCGTAGGCGTGGTCCATGTTCAGGGAGCTGCCGTCATCTTTCCACCGGGCGATGATAAGCTCTTCCACCAGCTCTTTCAGGGTGCGCTGGCCTGCGCCTTCAACCACTACGCCGTCTTTCTCTATCTGCTCCTCTACATTCAGGTCCTCCTGCCACAAGGCAATGTCTATCATGTCCTTCACGGCCTGGGCCAGGACTTCCTTGTTCTCCTTCTCGTTGAGGAAGCGGTAAGCGGCGCTGGTCTTCAGAGCATTGTCGCCCACGGCGCCCAGTACTATCTCCAGTTTGCCCTCCTGGATGAGGTAATCCACCAGGATGTCGTAGGCTTTTTCCAGAGCGTCGGACTCGGAGCGCTCGTATATTTCGGCGGAGACGGTGATCTTGCCGCCGGCGATGAGCTTGCCCTTGCCCACCAGGGCCAGGTTCTGATGATCCACCACGTTTGTGGCCACGGCTACGCCCACCCCCACATAGCTGTTGGTGGTGGAGGCGTTGGATTTAAGCTGAGCGTCGGTGTCGTTGCGGGAGAGGACGGTGATGTCGCCCTGAGCTTCCACGTCCGCACCGTCGATTATCTCGGCCCTGGATATGTTGCTGTGTATGTTCACCGCTATCCCTGCCGCTACCTGGATGCTGCCCTCCATGGTGGAGAAGCTTCCACGCTTGGCGGCGGCACTGGATACGGAGTTTGCATTGGTGTTCTTGGTATTTACGGTTTTTGCCAGGTTTTCACCGTTTTTCAGTTTTTCATTGGCGGTCTTATCCGCCTGTGCTTGAGCGGCTTCATCAGTCCCCTGAGAGGTCTTGCCTGAAGCCTGAGTCTCGCCATTGAGAAGCCCGTCGGTCTCGCCGCTGGTGGCGCTGGGTGCGGTAGTAGTTCCTCCAGTGCCTGCAGGCTTGTTCTCTGCGCCCTTGACGGCAGCCTTCACATTGTGATTTATACGGCTGACGGATTCTGCCGCAACATTCACGTTGCCGCCGGATTTTATCTTGCGCTTGAGATAGGCTTCGGCAGAGTCGTTGATGACGGACACGCCCACGGAGGCACCTATGCCCACCTTGGCTCCCGCCGCCGCTGCATCCGCAGTGAGATAGCGGCTCATCTTGCCCTGGGCGCTGACGGTGACGTTACCCTTTGCCTGGACGCCCTGGTCGGACTGGCCCAGGTTGGAGTACACGTACACGCCGGAGACGCCGGTGGCGGACACGGGAGTTGCGGAGATGCCGGCCTCGGAGCCGGCCGCCGCAAAGATGCGCTCACCGCCGGTATAGTAGGCGGAAACGGTAATGCTGCTCAGAGGGATAGATGCGGGCTGGGTACCGCTGAGGTCTTTGAAGCTGATGCCGTCTTCTATCTCGGCAATCACGTCTATGCCGGTTACGCCCACGGCGATGCCGGCGCCCACGCCCAGGCTGTTGCTGGAATAGGTACGCTCGTTTTCAAGGGCAATGCCCGCAATGTTCTTGCGCACACGCTTGCCGCTGGCATCGCCCACAGTCTCCAGGCTGCTGTCCAGCACATGGGAGAGGACCTGGACATCGGCCTGCTCACCCAGCAGGTATTCGGCGGTGTTTGCCAGACGGGCGGTGGAGCGGATGGAAGTCACATGGACGGCGATAGCCCCTGCCACCATATTCTTTACGCTGGGGGGCACATGGCCGGCCTTGGCCACGGCTGAGGAATCCACGCTGCGGCTGACAGCGGAAACTTCCAGACCCTTGGCTGCCTTGACGGTGCCGCGCTGTATTTGAGCCTCGGCGCTGTGAGCAAAGTTCATCACCACAAGGCCTATACCTGCGGCCAGGTTGGAGGCTTCATTGGTGATCTGTATCTTACCCACTCCTGGGATAAAGGCTAAAGTGGAATTATTATAGAGGGATCCGTCTGCCCGGACAACGGAGCGGCTCTCTCCCAGGCTGCGCAGGGCTATGCTGCCCTTTTCGGCGGCAAAGCTGCCGTCGGTATTTACAAGGGACTGAACCTGGTTGTCCAGCACGGCAATGCCCATGGCGCCTGTTATCTGGGCGCTGGGAATATCGGAGCTGGCTTCTCCCGCAGCGCCGTTATTGAGCAGGCTGCCCAGAACGTTGCTGCCGGTGAGCTTGCTTGTCAGCTTGGCTCCCAGGCCGCTGGTGGCGGTATTTCTTGCGCCCAGCACCGTCTCCACCACGGTAAAGGTGGATTTGGTGGACACATAGGTGGTGGCAGGCTGCTGGGGTGCGGGGTTACTGGGATTATTTATATCTACGCTTATGGGAGAGGAGATGGAGTAGGTGACGCTGCGAACCAGGCCGTCGGCCTCCATACGTAGGTCTCCCTCTTCGCTTACGGCGGAGGCGGCAGAGCCGGTATGCTCCTCAAAGTCTCCCAGGTATACGCCGGTCTCCGTCAGCACCACGTTGATGCTGACAAAGCCGCCGGACTTGGCTTTTACTCGTGCAATATCGGTGGGTCCGGCAATACTTGCGGACTTGCTGACTATGCGGCTCCGGGCATCAATGCCCAGGTCGCCGGCGGCAGTGACCGCTGCATCGTCGGTAATCACTGTTTTGGTCTCAGCCAGTACAACAGAACTGGTCAGGGAGAGGTTTACACCAAAGAACTTGCCCACGTCCGTTGCGCTGATATATATCTGGCTGTCGCTGTTCAGCTGGGCTCCGGCTCCGGCATTGATTGCTGCCTCTTTATCCAGGACAACCCTGGTGACAGCGTCCGCAAGAGCAAAGCCCAGGGGGATAAAGCTTATCATCTCGGAGGTGTCAAACTTAACATAGGTATTTGCCAGGGCATGCACATATCCGCCGGAAGTGATCTTGCCCTGAATGGACACCAGAGCTGTGGGGGCCTTGACCATCATGAAGTTGGTGCCGGAATCTCCCTGGCCCATAAGCACATCCCACATACCCTTGGTCTGGCTTATCTCCGCTTTGATGTCCACAAGACCGGCGGCAATTATTTCAGCGCCTTCTGCTATGGTAACCTTGGCCGTGGCATTGACCTCATAGACATCTACGCCATAGTTGAGTTGGGTACCCGTGAGTTCATCTTCGATTACTGTTTGTGTAAGCGGGCTTGAGGTGCCCAGGGCGCTGGGGTCTTCCGCCTGAGCGGTCATTACTATGTTCAAGCCTTTAAGGCTGTTGTCTATATTTATCTCCGGGGCTATGAGGAACAGATTAAGTCCCTCAGCCTCCAAGCCATTGACATTGAGAACGCCCGCCGCCATGGCTATGAGGTTGGACATGAAGCTGTTGTCGCCCAGAATGTTGACTACCAGGGAATTTATCGTCAGCTCATCCGCAGGGTTTATCCTGTCGGACAACAGGTAGTCGGTAAAGCTCTGCCCCGTGTATGTCACGGTCTGGGGCTGGGTGTCTCCGTCACTGACAAGCCCGCTCAGGTCTACGGTGCGCTTGTTTTCCAGCAGGTCAGTCAGGGCCTCCAGGTTGCTACTATTATAATATATATTGATGGTCTGCTGCAGGGACACCGGGTCAAGTACCACGCCGGCAGCATCTCCCAGCAAGCCCTCGGCCACCTTTATGGAAGCCTGGGCCCGCAGGCCGAGACCGAGCTGATTGCCCTCATCATCAGTGAGGTAATATATACGGTCCTCAAAGGGGATAGAGGGTAGGACGCTGCCGTCGGCATAGATGTCGGTGGTGGCCAGTTCCCCGTCCAGGTGCAGGCGGTCATAGCCGCCGTCTTCTTCCTCTTCCAGATTTACGTTCAGGCCGAAGAAGTCGGCAAAGGCCGAGGTGGTGCTGAGGGTGACGCTGTCGTCGCCCTGGCCGCCGATTATGGTGTACTCAGTCTTTTCAAGTCCGCTGAGTCTGTCGTCGGGATAGTACTTGGCAATGAGCTGGCTGAAGGTCTTCAGGAGGTTTCTCCCCTGGAGCATGGACACGCCGCCGCTTATCTCGGCGGAGTCGGCTCCGCCGCCCAGATTCAAATAGAGTTCGGTGCCGCCCAGGTCTATATCAAAGTTATAGGCAGCCTGCCACTTCCCGGTGCGGGGGTCTGCAACACTGGGGTTTCCCGCGTAGAAGTTGGTGGAATTCACCAGGCGCAGAGCCACCTGGTCCGCCCCGGCCCCTGTGAGGATGTTGACCCTTGTTCTGGGGCGGTTGACAATGTCGTCCATCATCTGCTCGGCGGCAGTCCTGATGGCCTCGGCAAAGTCTGCCACTTCTTTCTTAATGGTCTCTTCAACGCCATCATTTGCCATACCATTGGAGAGATCGTAGATGGCGCTGATTATATCCCAGGGAGTTGGGGTGTCCACTGCCACCGAGGCGGAAGGCGTTTGTATCACCTGTATATCCACCCGGTCATCGCCGCTCTTGGTGTCTACATTGACTTCGCCCACGTTCTCGGTCTCAATGATAACATTGTCATCCAGAGAGGTGCCCTCATAGTTGAACTCCAGAGCGTTCTTGATGCTTATTCTTTCCTGATTTGCAAAATAAAGGCCGGCAAGAAACAGCTCAAAGCCGTCGGAAAGCACATTGCCATCCATGGTGGCGCTGCCGTCCGACTCTGAGCCTGATTCATACTGGTCAGTTACTATGCTTATATAACCGTAGGGGTACTGGGGAGTCTCCTTGCTGAAGATATAGGAGCTGTACTTATTCTCATCATCTCCACCTTCCGCAGGAGGCTGCTGGGTCTGGCCTCCCCCCTGGCCGCCGCCAAGGTAGTCGGTGATGGCATCCCGCAGGGCGGTCTGGAGCGTGCTGCCTTCCGACAGGTCCAGGTCGCCTTCGTAAATACCGGAGCTGACGGTGATGTCGATATGTACCTTTCCGTCCTCGGCCTGAGGTATACTTGTCCTCAGGTAGGATACGGCTCCGTTGAGGGCGTTAACAATGGCATTGTTGCTGGTGTCGTTGAGATAGATCTCGCCCACATCGGTGCCGTTGATCTTCATGGTGGCGCTGCCTGCGGGAACGGAGTAATCCTCCTCCCTCTCCACCTGGCCGTTGTCCTCCAGGACCTCAGGCAAGGCAGTCTGGCTGTCACCGCCGGTAGATGATACCTGCTGGCTCTGTCCCTCGGTGGTTCCGCCGGTGGGCTCAGTGCCGCCGGTGGGCTCGGTGCCGCCGGTGGGCTCAGTGCCGCCGGTGGGCTCGGTGCCGCCGGTGGGCTCGGTGCCGCCGGTGGGCTCGGTGCCGCCGGTGGGGGCGTTGCCGCCGGTGGGGGCGTTGCCTGTGTCAGTGGTTATAGGCGCAGCAAGGTCCTCTGTTCCGTCTTCCGCATAAGCGTTGAGAGGGACAGAGGCCAAAAGCGCAAAAACCACCACAGCAGCAAGCAAAAACCGCCACCGGGCCAATACACTCGTCTTTGTTTTTTGACTCTTCATATGGATGCCTCCCGGGTTCTCCACTGTTCAGAGGACCTTCTCCTGTTGGTCGTCCTATGTTTAGCTTCCCATTAAACTCCGATTCCTGTTTACTTCCTTCTGTGTGAATTATGCCTATACATCAGGCTCTTCTTGCTTTTCAGCTCTGGCCTTCGTTTACTCTTCCGTTATCAGTTTCAGCAGCTCCCGGGCTTGGTCGGACACTGCGGTATCCACATCTTCTCCCCGGTAGTCTGCGGCATATTCCAGGTCATTGAGAGCCTGTTCAATGTCCGGCTCCTGGGTCATCATTTCTGCCACACCCCGGCCATAATGGCTGAGCTGCAGCAGGATCTCCTCTTCTATGGCTCGGGAATAGTCCTCCGACGCCGCCTCATAGTTTTCCACTGTGAGGTTGCACAGACCGCGATAATAGTGGAGCAGGCCCAGTTCCCCGGCTGTATTCTCGGCGCTCTGGTCGGCAGAGCCCTCCTGGTCCCCGCTGCCGGCCTCTTCCCTGGTCCCGGCGGCCATGGACACCGCTGCATCCAGCAGCTTCAGTGCCCGGGCATAGTCGCCTGTCTGGGTAAGTATCAGCCCCAGTCCGGCACAGAGCTCCGAGAGTTCTCGGCTCTCTTCCCCGCCGTCTTCCAGAAGGCGGAGCACATTTTCCGAAGAGGCAGTATAGTTTTCAGCCTCGTACTGTAGCTGGGCCAGCAGCAGACGCATGTCCCCGTCCCCGGGCTCAAGCTCCACATACCGGCTCAAAGCCTGTGTAAGCTCTCCAGTCTGACCGGTGCCGGAATAAATCTGCGCCAGCACCAGGTACACCTCGCCCTGCTCCGGGTCTATCTCCAAGGCGGCCTCCAGAGGCTCCACAGCCTCGATTCCCCTGTTGAGCATGGTGAGCAGGCAGCCCCGCTTTACCAGCAGATCAGTGTGTAGTTCCTCACCGTATTCCGGAGTGAATAATTCCAGGCATTTGTCTATGTACTCCAAGGCCTCATCGTAATCCTCTGCCGCAATCGCGGTCCCTGCCCTGCCGTAATAGTCTTCCAGTAATATCGGCTGGCGCAGGTTCAGTATTTGCTGCCTGAGGCGCTCAAGTTCGTCGGCATTTACGTACTCCGTCTCTCCCGCAAGATATTCTTGGGCCGCATCGTCGGTATCTGCGGAGATGTCCACCCATGTCCATTCTATTCCCATCAAGGTTAGTACAAGAACAAAGGCCAAAATTCCCGCCATGACCCTGACCCAGGGTTTGGTGTAGAGTTTCTTCTTCTCCGTTATCATCAACACCTTTCTTGCGGTATCAGTGCCGCCTGCACCGTGAGCTGCAACTGCAATGCTGCCCTCGATACCGGCTCATTTCTCATCCAGGAGCTCGCAGCTTCCAAACTTCTCAGCTATAGCGGCCATCAGCCCATTTAACAGCTGGAGAGCCGCCGCCCTGATATCCATTTTATCCACATATTCCAAGGCCGCTGCCCGCTCCTGGGGGGGTATATTGTATATGGCAAAGTTCACTTCCAACAGGCGGCGTATCTTCTTTTCCAAAGGGAAATAGGGGTTGCTGGGTATGGCCATATAGCCTCGCATTACGCTGCCGCTGGCAATCTCCAGCTCGTAAAAATCTCCCTGATTCAAGCCGGGATTGTACTGAGAAAAAATCTTATACAGCTCCATGGCTGTATTCTTGTATATCAGTTCCGAGGTGCTGTTCATAGTATAGGCTTCCACATAAATATCCCGCAGCGTACTGCGAAGGTCCGTCATGGCTAGCTGTATCGCCGTCTCTACAGCATATACCGTCACTGGCGAGGCAGTCGTCCCGGAAATGCGCCGGGCTTTTGCAAACTGCCCCTGGAACATGAAGCCTACCAGCTCCAGCAGCACGCCCTCCTTCGAACGGTAGGCGTTATTGAACGAGCTGAGGGATACCCCTGCCTCTGCACAAATCTCTCTCGTTGTAGTCTGGTGAAATCCGTTATTCAGGAAGAGCTTGACTGTGGCTTCCAGTATCTTTTGCCGAGTCGTAATCCCATCGCTCCTCACGGTCACACGCTTTTCCTCCATTCATTACTTGGTTCATGTACCAATTATATATTGTAGTAAATATCATGTCAACCGGAACCTGTATTCTTTTCTACTTTTTAAATATTTACCAAAGTCGGGCCTGAAAAATTATACATATTCCCAACTAAATTTTTGTATAAAATGTAAGATTTTGTAAATTGCTCCCGATTGCTTTTTAAATGAAAAATCGCCGCAGGCTGAAATGAAGTGACCCCAAAAAGTTAGACAATAATAAAAAGCAAAAATTGTTCAAGCAACCGAAAGGG
>CALWYF010000084.1 GCA_944385705.1 uncultured Oscillospiraceae bacterium
ATATGCACCGTGAGAAGTGCCGATGGCTATGGCCAGAGAGTCGCAGTTTGTGCGCTCAACGAACTCCTGAACATCCTCAGGACGGGTGTAGGAGCTGTCTTCGGCGGACACGTTGACCTCATCCTCTATGCCGGCCAGGGTGCCCAGCTCTGCCTCTACCACCACTCCGTGATCATGAGCATATTCCACGACCTGACGGGTAAGGGCAATGTTGTCTTCAAAGGACTTGGAGGATGCGTCAATCATAACGGAGGTAAAGCCGCCGTCTATGCAGGACTTGCAAAGTTCAAAGCTGTTGCCGTGGTCCAGATGGAGGGCGATGGGCAGACCGGTCTCAATGACGGCAGCTTCAACCAGCTTTATGAGATAAGTATGGTTTGCATAGGCCCGGGCGCCTTTGGACACCTGAAGTATAAGAGGAGCGTTGAGCTCCGCAGCAGCTTCGGTGATGCCCTGAACTATTTCCATATTGTTGACATTGAAAGCGCCGACGGCGTAGCCGCCATTGTATGCTTTTGCAAACATTTCTTTTGTCGTTACCAGGGGCATTGTTCTTTTCTCCTTTTACAAAATATTAAAATTTGTACAAATAGTACATTTACAAATCTTCGAGATTATTATATCCTCAAAGCAGTTTATAATCAATACGCAGTTTTGACAAAACGCATAAAAATCAAAAAAATCTTGGAGGAAGAAACATGTCTGAAAAACTGATCGGTTCCTGCATTTTCGGCCAGTCCGGAGGCCCCACCGCTGTGATAAACGCCAGCGCCTACGGCGTTATCAGCGCTGCTCTTGATGCAGAGGAAATCACTACCGTCTATGGCGCTGCCCACGGTATACGGGGCGTCCTGGACGACAAGCTCTACATTATGGATGAGGAGGACCCCGCAGAGCTTAAACTGCTGCTGAACACTCCTTCTTCCGAGCTCGGCTCCTGCCGCTACAAAATTGCCGACCCTGAAAAGGACGACACCGACTATAAGCGTATACTGGAAATATTCAAAAAATATAATGTCCGCTACTTCTTCTACAACGGCGGCAACGACTCCATGGACACCTGCAACAAAATCAGCCGCTACATGGAATCTGTGGGCTATGAATGCCGTGTGATGGGCGTGCCCAAGACCATCGATAACGATCTCTTCGGTACCGATCACTGCCCCGGCTTTGCCAGCGCTGCAAAATACATTGCCACCTCCATTATGGAGATAAACAAGGATGCCAGAGTTTATGACAACGGTATGATAACAGTTGTGGAGATAATGGGCCGCCACGCCGGCTGGCTGGCTGCCAGCGCCGCCCTGGCCACTGAGTTTGGTTCCGGTCCCGATCTCATCTATCTCCCCGAGCTGGACTTCGATATGGACAAGTTCCTGGCGGATGTAGACAAGGTATACAAGGCCAACGGCAAGGTCCTGGTAGCTGTCTCCGAAGGTATCCACTATGCCGACGGCAGCTTTGTATCCGAGGCCAAGACCTCTGCCACCGACGGTTTCGGCCATGCCCAGCTGGGCGGCCTTGCCACCATGCTGGCCGAGATAGTCAAAAAACACACCGGGGCCAAGGTCCGTGGCATAGAGCTCAGTCTCCTTCAGCGCTGCGGCGCCCACCTTGCCTCCAAGACGGATATAGATGAAGCCTTCGGCGCAGGTCAGGAGGCAGTCAAGCAGGCCGTTGCCGGAACCACCGGCAAGATGGTCGCCTTCGAGCGGGAGTATGTCGACGGCAAGTATCACTGCAAGATGACCCTTATCCCCCTCTCCTCTGTTGCAAACTACGAGAAGAAGGTTCCTCTGGAGTGGATAAATGCCGAGGGCAACGGTCTTAAACACGAGTTTATCGACTATGTTCTGCCCCTTATCCAGGGCGAACCGGAGCTGCCTCTGGAGTGCTCCCTGCCCAGATACGCAAGGCTGAAAAAAGTCCTTGCCAAATAAGACGGCTCAGAAGTAAAAAAGTGCCAAAAAATGTCGGGACAAAATGTCCCGACATTTTTTCTACAGCATTTTTATCTGATTTTGTATCAGCATTCCTACGGTGTCCGCAAATTTGTCCAGCGACTGTATGCGGGCAAAATCTCTGCCGTAAACCAGCTTGGCTCCCGGAAGGTCCTCGTCATTGCCGGTAAATACGCAGACTACGGAGATGCCGTCTGCCCTTGTCCGCCGTACTTCAAGAGCAGTATCCGTCAATCCGGCTTCGTATTCATAGGCTGATAACTCTCCGCCTGAGCGCTCCCTTATTTTAATGACATCGTTGGGCTTTACGTCCGAGAGGACAATAAGTACCTTGTGCTCATAGGAGCTCTCATTTATCATATAATGGGCAGCGCGGATGGCCAAACCGTCCCTGTTGCAGCCATTGGATACATACTGAAAAATCCTGTCGTTTTTATTCCACTGGTTGTAGTCCCGGAAAATGCGCATTATGGTAAAGCCTGTCATAGAACAAAAGGACATGACCCGGCAGGGTATGCCGCAGCGGCTCAGGCTCTCGGCTATTATAAAGCCCTGGCAGGAAACCAGCTCCTGGCGCCGCTTTTGAGAAGTTGAGGCATCCAGAAGAATGTCTATGCTCAGATTCCCCTTGTCCCCCTGCTCGGTCTTGGTAAAGACCTTGGGGTCTTCCAGCTTTGCAGCACGCCAAACCAGTTCACCGCTCAGCTTGCCGGAGTTGGATTTCACATCCGTGGGCTCCAGGTGCAGCAGCACGGAGTTTTGTATCTTCTCGCTGAGCTTTGATATAACCGTCATATTCCGTGGCAGCTGGCTGTAAAAGCTCTTTCGGTTCTTCTCAATCTGCGCCGCCTCTTTCTCCTTTTGCAGGGCCTCAAAGGCGTTTTGGATCTTGCCTTTTATCACTTCACCCCGGGTGAAAAGCAGGTGGCAGTCTCTGTGGTTGCCGGTGCAGAGGCTGCGCTCTATCTCCTGCATTCTGTCTTGGCGGTATATGGGTTCGCCGAATTTGAATTCCATGAATTCCCGCAGCTCACCGGCACTGAGCTTGGTACGCAGTTCATGCTCTTCCCTTTTGCCGCCGGTGTTTTCTCCGCCATAGGCATCTTCCGGGTGGTCGGCAAAGCCTGCACCGAAACGTTGGTAGCGACGGCTGCCCTTTTGTCTTCCCGTTTTTCGGCCCAGGAGGCTTGGCTTAAGGCGCCGCTCCTTTTTCCTAAGCTCTGCACTTATCTGGAACCAGCGGTTGAATAGTTCCCTGGATCTGTCCACTATCTCATCGGTGGAGAGCTCCGGGCCAAACTCCAGCTGGTCCAAAAGAGAAATGTCATATCTGCTCAGGTTTGGCTTTTTCCCCAGTGCTCTTGTAAAATGGGCCAGGGCCATAAAGTCATAAAATCGGTCGTCTTCGGTACCGGCCAGCTGATTTGTCACTCTGCGGGCATACTCGTCTCTCAGCTCCTCCAGCGCCGGGCGCTGGGGCAGCTCCTTTAAGTAAAGGGCGTTTTCCAGTCCCAGCCAGAGAAGGCCCTCATATGTGTCCCCATCCTCATACTGGTCCAGGGCTTTAAAGAGCTGAGCCAGCTTTGGGTATTCATAATGTCTGCGGGCTGCGCCGATTATGCAGTTCCAGTAGAGCTCCGCCCGTCCTTCCTTGTCGAAGGCCTTAAAGTCCGGACGAAAGCCGTAGTCCCCTGCGCTGTTCCAAATTATATTCTCGGCCCGCCTAAGCTGTAGCTTTGATACCTCTTCCATCAGCTTTCAAAGATATCGGCGGCAGTCAGTTTTGAACTGATTTTGGTGTTTATTATATCGGCAACCAACTGGCGCTCGAAGTCGTCAAAGGATTTATTCACAATACCAAGCTCCAGGGCCTGGCCCATGCTCAGGCCATTGGCCACCAGGGATACGGAAGACATCAGACCCCGGAGATCCAGGGGCTTTGTAGATATCTCCGAGCTGTCGCACTTTTTACGTATATCCTCAAAGAGTCCTGCCAAAAGTTGGGCATAGTCATCCTTCAATCCTTCAAACTGGGACTTCAGCAGCTTTGCCAGATTTTCCCGGCTGATTATGGGCATATTGATGACCATGAAGCGGGAGGCAAGGGCCTCATTCAGCTCTCGGGTTCCGGCATATCCATAGTTCATGGTGGCAATAAATCTGGTGCAGGGTGAAAGCTCAATGCGGTCATAGCCCGGAACATCGATTATACGGCGAAAGTCCAGAGTGGCATGGAGCACTGCCAGAGACTCATTCTTGGCCATGTTTATCTCGTCCAGTATACCGAAGCCGCCCCTTGCTGCGCACTTATATATTGGCCCCTGGCGAAATACCACGGCCCCGTCCTTGAAGGTGTCTGATCCTATAAGAGAAGATGCGTCAGTATTTAAATAGAAGGAGACGTTCCATTCCGGACGGCGGAAGACTGCGGACAGGTTCTCCGCCAACACGTTCTTGCCTGTTGCCTTTGGACCCACCAGCAGGATGTTCTCCCCTGCCAGCAGCGCCGTCAGCGCCTTGTTCCAGATATCCGTGCCATAGTAGCGGTATTTGGGCTGGGATACCCTGTATTCATCCTCCGGCGAGACAGGATAGCTTCGGCGGAAAGCCTCTACTCGTCCTATAATGTTTTCATTGATTCCCTCTTGTCTCAAAAAATCCAGCATATGGCACCTCCGTATATGGGATCTCTAGCCATTGATTATAGCATAGAAACTTTATCTTTGCCACTGATTTTCCTTTATTTCGTTGAAAGGAGAGCAAAATCGGCGTATAATGAAAACGGTGATAATATGCTGGAACTAAAGGGAAACTACATAAAAATCAATCGCAGCGGCCTGGAGACCTACGGCGGGAATCAGCGCCTCAGCTCAGACCGGGTAATAAAGAAATGCGGCTGCGGGATTGTTGCAGCCCTGGATACCTTGCTCTATCTTAAGAGTCGCTGCGGCTGGACAGAAGTTCCGGAGTTGGGTACTTTTGACGGGGAAGCTTCTATGAGCGGCGAGAGCTATGAGCGCTGTCTTTCTGCCATGAAACGGAAGTACTTCCCTGTTCTCTATCCTCTCGGCACCAACGGCATGGCCTTGGCTTTGGGAATGAACCGTTTTTTTAAAGGGCACTGCCTCCCGTTCAGTGCCTTATGGCTTCCCGTAACAGCCGGAATATGGGAGCATATGGAAAAAATGCTTGAGTCAGACATTCCGGTAGTCTGTGCCGTGGGAGTAAATTTTCCAAAATTCTGGGACAAAAAAGGTCTGGGTCTCCAGTCCCCCGGCACTTCCGGTGCAATGCTCCATTCTTCTGATGCCAGGGCTCATTTCGTAACAGTGACCGGGCTGGACATGGATTGGATGCAGATTTCCTCCTGGGGCAAAAAATACTATGTCAGCCGCAGGGACTTCATAAGTTACGCCAGAGGCATCAGCAACCCCCTTCTCTGCGGCATGCTGTATATAGAACGTAAATAGTTTATATTTTGCCCCCCTTGGCTGCACATCGCCGTGCGGACAAGGGGGCAATTTTATTATATGTTTTTTAGAATCACTGATAATGGCGCAGGGTTTCCCGGTAGTATCGGGCTATATCCTGCAGGATATCCAGCTGGGCAAAATCCTTGTGATAAGCCAGGTTGATCTCCCGTATCATGCTCAGATTCTCCACAGGCAGAACAGCTATCTTCTTCTTTTTCAGCTCGTCCAGACACACGCTTCTGGGCAGAATGGAGACGCCGAAATCCCGACGAATAAGATCTTTGATTGTAGCTATATTATCCAGCTCAAGTATTACGTTAAATTCGTTAAGACTCATGTTATTGCTTTCAAGGTGGGCTGTAAAAAGATTACGGGTACCGGAGTTGGGGAGGCGGAGTATCATCCGCTCCTTTTTAAGTTCGTTTAAGCTTATCATCTGCCGCTTTGCATAGGGATGATTCACCGACACCGCCAGGACAAGATAGTCAGTGTCTATAAGCAGGTGATGTATGCTGGGATCGGTTATCCTGCCCTCCACAACAGCCAGATCTATCTCATATTCTTTAAGCTTAATATAAAGATTATTTATAGTGCCAGTAATCATTTTAATTATAACATTCTCGTTTTCGGCACAATATCTTGCCAGAGCTTCGGCTATGGGATTGCTTTCTGCCGTATGGGTGACGCCCACAGTCAGATGGGTTATGAGCTTTTTGCTGTCTCTTAAATTCTGAACCAGATTTTGATAAAGGCTCTGCATCTTTCTTGCGCACTGAACAATCTTCTCCCCTTCTCTTGTCAATACTATTTTTCCGCTGCGTCTTTCAAATATGGTTACATTCAGCTCTTCCTCCAAAGCTTTGATGTGATGACTGACCGCAGGCTGCGTTATGGACAGTTTTTTTGAAGCAGCTATAAAGCTGCCGCTCTCACAGACTTGCAGAAGTGAGTACAGTTTAGGGTCAAGCATGATGTCCTCCTATTATAAAAAATTATATATACATGGATTAATTCTAATTTTACTTTATAGTACATTTTTATTATAATACACTATACAGAAATTAACGGAAAAAATCAATAGGAGGTAATGAAATGAACCGGGAGTACGGGACCAATAATATTTATCAGAGCCTGCCTATGCAGGCGGCGCTGAGACTTTATATGCCTCATAGCGACAGCCTTAGTGAGACTCATATTCCGGAAACCATATCCGTTGAGGTACCCATGGAACCGCTGCACCTCAGATTTGGCAGATTGATAAAATTTTTAAGAACAAGGAGAAAATAAAATGACACTCACAGCCTATCTCAACAGTCAGTTCTCCATAATACAGGAACTGGATTTCTTTTGCCGCATACTCTTAGCTTGCCTCTGCGGAGCATGCATAGGAATGGAACGCAGTAAGCGCCTCAAGGAGGCCGGGGTTCGCACCCATGTAATAGTTTGCTGCGCAGCAGCCCTTATGATAATCGTATCCAAATACGGCTTTGCAGACCTTACCAGCGAGTCAGGGGCAGTATTTAACGGTACCAGAGGCGCCGACCCTGCCCGTATCGCCGCCCAAGTTGTCAGCGGAATAAGCTTTCTCGGAGCCGGCGTTATATTCAAGCATGGCAGCAGCGTCAAGGGTTTGACCACTGCCGCGGGTATTTGGGCAACTGCCGGGATAGGTCTGGCCATCGGTTCAGGCATGTTTATCGTGGGAATCTTTTCTACTGCGGTAATTGCTGTAATTCAGATACTGATGCACCGCTTTACCGTGGGTGTGGACGCCACGTCCACAAGCCGCCTGCAATTTACCTTGGCAAGTCAGTGCGATTTGCCACCTCAGTTTATCAGCTACATAGCTGAACACAGAATTCAGGTAGTGGAGAGCTCAGTGACAAAGGACGAAAACGGCTGCTCCATGTACGACTTTGTCCTCAGGTCGCCCAAGGATATAACCCTGGATGACATGATGTGTATTTTTAATTCCAGCGAAGTCTTGTCCTCCAGCTGTCTGCTTGTGCACTGAATTGCTGTTCCTGCCATATGGCATAAAAATTCCCGCCTGAAAATTGAACCGCGCCAGATTGTGCGGACAGCACAAAAAAGCCCCTGGTGCAGGAATATTGAGTTTTAGGAGGAGAGGCGT
>CALWYF010000085.1 GCA_944385705.1 uncultured Oscillospiraceae bacterium
GTATGATATACGGCATAGCTTCCACCGCCTCCATAGAGGAAAATCTTATATCCGACCGCTGCGGACAAAAGCGGCGGAACAAGGGGCCGGTGTTCAATATGAGCGCCATTCACAGTGAGGCGGACCGGCTGATAGAGGAGTTCACCGTGCTGTGCAAATCCAGAAAACAGCAGGTGGGTATGCTCTCCGGCGGCAATATCCAGAAGGTGGTGGTGGCTCGGGAGTTTTCCAATAACCCGGTGCTCATTATTGCCGACCAGCCCACCAGAGGCATAGACGTGGGCGCTACGGAGTTTATACGGAAAAAGCTCCTGGAGCTGTCCCGCTCCGGCATAGCCGTGCTGCTGATATCCGCAGACCTCAACGAGGTTATGGAGCTGTCCGACAGCCTTATCGTAATGCACAACGGACATATAGCCGCCTACTTTGAGGATACTGCAGATCTTACCGACGACGAAATGGGCGAATATATGCTGGGGCTTAAACATCAGAGTCAAGAGGAAATAGGGAGGGTATGTCATGACTAAAAAACGTGAAATAGGCTTTACCCTTATACGCGGTTTCCTCGCCATACTCATTGCCCTGCTGGTGGCAACACTTCTGATTTTTATCAGCGCCGAGGGCGAGAGTATGGGGGAAAAGCTGGCGGCTGCCGGAGAGGCACTGAAGCAGCTGCTCATAGGTCCTCTGTTCCGCATGGGCAAAAACGGCACCAGCTTTGAGCTGAAACGCCTGGCTGATGTCTTTGCCTCCATGATACCCACCATATTCACCGGGCTTTCCGTCTGCGTAATGTTCTCGGCCAACCAGTTCAACCTGGGTTCCGAGGGCGGCTCCATGCTGGGAGCCTTTGTGGCCGGCATGATAGCCGTGTACGTGCCTATGGCGGCGGGAGTTCACCCGGTGGTTGCAGTGCTCATGGCAGGCATTGCCGTGGCCGTGGTGATGCTGATACCGGCATTACTGAAGGCAAAGTTGGGAGTGAGCGAAATGGTCAACTCCCTGATGCTCAACTACATTATCATGTACATAATCAAGTACCTGATGAGCACCCATCTGGCGGACAAATCCAAGGGTCAGATCCAGTCCTTCCCCTTCATGGAGACGGCCAAGATAGGCCCTATAATAGACAACAATGTGTTCACAGGAGCAAAGCTCACCTGGGGCTTTGTGGTGGCCCTTATAGCCGTGGTCATTGTGGCGGTGTTTATGTACCGCACCCGCTGGGGCTACTCTATCCGTATGATAGGCATTAACCAGTCCTTCTCTATGTACTCAGGCATGAAGGTGGGGGCCGTTGTGGTCCTTTCCCAGGTGCTGGGCGGATTTTTGGCAGGCGTGGGCGGCGGCATAGAGATGCTGGGCCGTTATCCTACTTTCTCCTGGAGCGCCCTGCCCGGCTACGGATGGACGGGTATCACCATTGCAATACTGGCGGGGAACAATCCCTTGTATGTCCCACTGGCGGCCTTCTTCATGGCCTATCTCTCCAAGGGCTGCGATCTTATGGCTACCTACGCGGGAGTGCCCGCCCAGCTTATCGACATCATTCAAGGTATGATTTTCCTCTTCTTTGCAGCGGAACAGTTTATGGCCAGATACCGCCAGAAGCTGGTGGTCAAAACCGCTCAGGAGGAGCTGGCCAAGAAGAATGCCCAGAGCCTTGAGGAAGGGGGTGCCGTGAATGTCTAACTTTATGAGCATGCTGCTGACCCCGGAGTTTTTCTTCTCCATTCTGCGTATCTCGGCTCCAATACTCTTTGCCACCCTGGCTGCCATCGTGGTGGAAAAGGCGGGCTTCTGCAACATAGGTATTGAAGGTTTGATGATGTTCTCCGCCCTCAGCGGCTCCCTGGTGAGCTACTATGCCGGCAGCTGGTTCTGGGGATTGCTGGCAGCCCTGGTGGTGGGCGTGCTGATGAGCCTTGTAATGGGCTTCTTTGCCTTCCAGATGAAGACGGATATAGTCCTGGTGGGCATAGCCATAAACATGATGGGTTCCGGCGGCACCTTGTTCCTGTGCAAGGTAATAACCAACATCACCGAGGGCAGGGCCATGGCCTCCACAACCGGACTTATAACCAAGGACCTGTGCATACCGGATATCACCATACCCCTTATAAACAAAATACCCTTTATCGGGCAGGTATTGTCGGGCCACAATCTGCTGACCTATCTGGCCTTCCTGCTGTGCCTGCTCACCTCTATAATGCTTTATAAGACCAGCCTGGGCCTGAACATCCGGGCTGTGGGTGAAAATCCCAATGCGGCCTCCTCTGTGGGCGTTTCGGTGCTGAAGATAAAATATCTGGCCATCGGATTTTCCGGACTGATGAGCGGTTTCGGCGGAGCCTTCATGTCTATGGCCTATGCTCAGGGCTGGTCCCTGGATATGGTGGCGGGCCGTGGCTTTATCGCTCTGGCAGCTCAGGCAATGGGCAACGGCGAGTGTCTGGGGGGCATGCTGTCTTCCCTGGTATTCGGCTTCGCCCAGGCTTTGGGTATCAAGTTCTCCGCAATAGGTCTGGACTCCAACCTGGCCTCTCCAATACCCTATGCCGTCACTATAATCGGCCTTGTGATCTTTGCCGTATCCAGAAACCGGAAGGAGCTGAAAAAACGCTCTTCCGCCGCTCTGGAGAAAAAAGCCTCTTCCCAGGCTTAAAACATGAAAACTGCGCCGGAGCCAAAACCGGCGCAGTTCAATATGAATGGAAGGGAGAAATTAAATGCCTCCAACTAAAAAGATACCTCTTATCCTGGACGGGGACCCCGGCCACGATGACGCCATAGCCTGGGTCCTGGCTCAAGCCAGCGGTGCCTTTGATATACGGGCGGTGACCACCGTAGGCGGAAATTCCACCCTGGAAAAGACCAGCTATAATGCACGGCGGGTCTGCACTCTCATAGGGCTGGACGCACCGGTGGCGGCGGGCAGACCTTGTCCCCTAGTCACCGATCTGGAGATAGCCCCCAATATTCACGGGGAATCCGGTCTGGACGGTCCGGAGCTGCCGGAGCCGGTAATGGAGCTGAGCACTCTCAGCGCCGTGGAACTTATGGCCAAGGTGCTTAGTGAGAGCAGCGAGCCGGTGACCATCGTCTCCACCGGGCCGCTGAGCAACACAGCCGCCCTGCTGGTTTCCCACCCGGAACTGAAAAGCAAGATAGAGCGGATAAGTCTCATGGGCGGCGGCATAGCCTACGGGAACTGGACTCCGGCAGCGGAGTTCAATATACTGGTGGACCCGGAAGCCGCCAAATGCGTGTTCAGCTCCGGTATTCCGATCATAATGTCCGGGCTGGATGTGACGGAAAAGGCTCTTATATTGCCCCGGGACTTTGAGCGCATCCGGGCCTTGGGTAACCCTGTCAGCTCCATCGTAGCGGAATGGCTGGAATTTTTCTATACCTTCCACAGAAGTATAGGCTATGAGGGGGCACCAATGCACGATCCCTGTGCGGTGGTGGTGCTGCTGCACCCGGAGCTTTTTGAGATAAGGGATATGTATGTTGAGATAGAGACCTGCGGCGAATGCTGCAAGGGGACCACCGTGGCGGATACCATGGGCCTGTCGGGAAACAAGCCCAATGTGTCCTGCGTCATGAATGTGGACAGAGATGCCTTTGCCGACTACATGGTGGAAAGCATCAAATTCTACGGGGAGGCAGAGAGATGAATAAGATTCCCATCTGGATGGACTGCGACACCGGCACCGACGATGCCGTGGCTATAATGACTGCCCATGCCCTGGAGGAACTGGAGATAATCGGCCTGTCTACAGTATGCGGTAATGCGCCTCAGGAATTTACCTATACCAATACTCTGCGGATGAACCGGCTCATGGGCACGGACTACCCCGTCTATCGTGGGGCTGAAACCCCGCTGCTGAAAAAGCTGGAGACTGCCGAGACCTTCCACGGGAAGAACGGTCTGGGTGACGTGCAGCTGCCTCTGCCGGAGAATCCCGAATATAGGGAGGAGCGGGCCTGGGACGCCCTGTACGAGACGGCAAAGGCCTATAAGGGAGAGCTGAAGCTGATAGCCACCGGCCCTCTAACCAATGTGGCCATAGCCCTGGCCAAGTACCCGGATCTGCCGGAATATATTCCGGAGATACTGATCATGGGCGGCTCTGCAGCCTATGGAGGAAACGTCACTCCGGCGGCGGAATTCAATATTTACGTGGACCCGGAGGCGGCTGCTGCCGTATTCAAATCCGGGATGCACGTGGTGATGTGCGGCCTGGATGTGACCATGCAGGGCTATTTCACCCCGGAGGACCTGGAGGAGCTGGAGGCCGGGGGTACGGCCGGAGGCCGCTTTACCAAGGCCTGCCTGGGCAAGGCAATGGAGGCACTGACAAGGTTCGGACTGCCTGGAGTTGCCATGCATGACTCCTGCCCGGTGGTGTACCTGGCCCATCCGGAGTTCTTTAAAGCTGAAGAGGCCGGAGTATATGTAGAGACCAGAGGCAGCATCACCAACGGCAAGACCGTCACCGACCTGTACAGTGACAAGCAGTTTGAAAAGAAAAATGCCACAGTAGTGTTGAAGCTGGACAGGAACAAGTTTATCGGCCTGCTGAAAAAATCGGTGAGCAAAATCAAGTGACAGGAAATAAGGAAATAAAAAAATAAAGCTCTCGGTATTGAGAGCTTTATTTTTACCGTATAACAATAATAATTCAGAAGGTCCGTGCCAGGGCGGCAGCCTTGTCCTTAGCCTCCTGAAGCAGAGCCTTGCCGTCGTAGCGGCTGGTGTCCATGGCATCGGCAGCGATGCAGATATAATCCTTTATCCCGAAGAAACTGTGCATGGCCTCCATGTAGCGGCTGCCCATCTCCATTGGGTCTCCGGTGTATACTCCGCCCCTGGTGGTGAGATACACCATATGCTCTGCCTTGCACATCCCCTGGAGTCCGCCGTGGGCGCTGTGGAAAGTGATACCGTCAACGGATACCTGCTCAATGTAAACTTTAAGAAGTGCAGGGAAGCTAAGATCCCAGAAGGGAGCGGCTACCACTATCTCGTCTGCCTGAGCGAACTGATGGGCGTAGCGGAAGCGAGGGTGGTCCAGTTCGCCCCGGGCCAGAAGAGCCTCCCGGGCCTCGAAGAAGGCCCCAACCAGACAGGACAGGTTCTCCTCCTCCAATCTCAGCCTGGTCACCTGGCAATGCTCCGGCAGGGCGGCTATGAAGGCTTCCATCAGCTCCCGGGTCCTGCCCTGACGGCGTATGCAGCAGTCAACCACAAGTACGTTTTTCATTTCGAATTTTCCTTTCTGTCAAATAGTACGAAGGCCTCCAGGGCAGTAAGTATCTCCGAAGTCTCGCCTTGGGCGGCAAGCTGAGCACCCTGGGCATAGTCGCCTATGGAGTCGGCAGTGTCCTGACCGTAAAGGACTACGTTATTTAGAATAGATGCGGCCCTCAGCCCCCTGAGCCTGCCTATGGTGTAGATAGCGGCGGTCTCCATATCCGCCCCCAGAACTCCTTTTGAGGACCAGTAGGCGCTTTGGGCATCGTTTTCATCGTGGTAAAAGCTCTCATGGCTGTGGACAATGCCCTCGTGCCAGACTGCGCCCAAAGCTTCGGCAGCCTGAACGCAGCAGTTCAGAAGCTCCCGGTCGGCACAGGCTGGGAAGATATCCGGGACATAAGCCTTGGAGGCCCCGTCATCCCGCACAGCGCCGGAGGCAAGTATAAGCTCTCCCAGGCCGATGTCTTTCTGGAGAGCCCCGCAGGAGCCTATGCGTATCATGGCTTTGACGCCTATGTTTTTAAGTTCTTCCACAGCTATGCCGGCAGAGCAGCCGCCTATGCCCGTGGATATGGCCAGAATGTCCACGCCTCTGTAGCTGCCACGGATGCTGAGAAATTCCCGGTTGTTTTCCAGCTGCTGCACGTCCTTCAAATGCTCCGCGATACGGCGGATACGCCCCGGATCTCCGGGCATGAGGGCATATTTGATGCCAAGATTTTCCTCCAGCAGGATATGAGCCTGTTTCATATTGGTCCCCCTTCCGTTTTTTCCTGCCTTGATTTTACCATATACCGGAAGATAAGGCAAAAGCTATTTATAAAAAATCGGCGGTGGGCGGAAGTGCCCGCCTTGACAAGACAAAAATTATAATTACTGCAAGGAGCTGAGGATATGAGAAAAATACTGGTGCTGGGTTCCATAAACATAGACCACAGCTATGAGCTGGACAGAATAGTGAGACCGGGGGAGACCGTGGCCAGCAAGGCCTATCGAACTGCCTGGGGCGGCAAAGGATTGAACCAGGCTATTGCCATTGCAAAGGCGGGGGCAAAGACGGCACTGGCGGCACAGCTGTCCGCAGCAGACAGGCCGGGACTGGAGAGGCTCTGCGCCCCCTTTGGGTTGGATATCTCAGGAGTCAGAGGACTGGACTGCCCCTCGGGACATGCCATTATCCAGGTGGAGAGCTCCGGGCAGAACAGCATAATAATTGCTGCCGGCGCCAACGGAGTGATGGAGGATGCCACCATATCCGTAATTGACCAATATGGCCCGGGGGATATTTTGCTTATGCAAAATGAAGTGAACCGCATGCCGGAGATAATCAGCCGGGGCAAGGAGCGGGGCATGACCGTGGTATTGAATCCCTCGCCCTGCACGGAGGAGATGCTGAGCTGGCCTTTGGAGTTGGTGGACATTTTCATTCTCAACGAGACGGAAGGGGAGTATATCAGCGGCAGCGCCCAGGTTGAGGAGATGCTGCATATCCTGGAAACCAGATTCCCCGGTGCGGGCATAGTTCTTACCCTGGGAGCCAAAGGCTCCGTGTACCGCCGGGGAGAGGAGGAATACCGGGTGCCGGCTCTTAAGGTGGAGGCAGTGGACACCACTGCCGCCGGAGATACATACACAGGCTATTTCCTGGCGGGCCTCTCGGAGGGAAAGGGAGCAAAAGAGTCTATGGAGCTGGCTACCAGAGCGGCAGCTATCACCGTATCAAGACCCGGTGCGGCTGAGTCCATCCCCACCGCAAGGGAACTTGACATCTCATGCCTATCTCAAGAAAATCCATGAACGGGCTGGAATGCACCGGCGAGTCATAGATATAATGAAAGATGCGAGAGTTATTCAGATTTTACCGCAATAAATGCAATTAATTTTTTAATAAAAAAATAATATGCTGAGGCTCTTTTCAGGCATAGCCTGGAAAGAGCCTTTATTGTGAAAGGAAAACCACGGGCAATGCCCGTGGTTCAAAAGAGCTTATAGCTATGAGTATGGAAAGATAAACCTC
>CALWYF010000086.1 GCA_944385705.1 uncultured Oscillospiraceae bacterium
TGGAGCGGGCAACGAGGCTCGAACTCGCTACCTCCACCTTGGCAAGGTGGCGCTCTACCGGATGAGCTATGCCCGCATCAGCAACGATGGTTATTTTACCATAAATTGCTGATTTGTCAAGCCCTTTTTGAAGTTATTCACTGCCTGTATTATAGTAAAGATCTCCCACGCACTTAGGATAGGATGCCACATCCCAGCGGTAATTGCCCCAGAAGCTCTCATCATTTTTCAGGAAACCGCTTTCGAGACCGGACCGTATGCACTCCGTGGCATCTACATGGTAGTAATTTCCGTCCACCTTGACAATGTTCCAGCAGTAATCCTCCCAGAACAGCTGACCGTAAACTATATTGCACTCCAGGCCAAGCTGTCGGCAAAGCTCCACATAGGCAAAGGCAATGCCCTCACTGTCGGCCCTCCGATTGACCAAGGCGGCATATGCTGTGTTGTCGTTGCTATTGTCGGAGATGCTGCAATTATCCATCAGGTAGCGGCAGGCGGCAAGAGCCCTTTCATATTCACTGAGACTTTCCGTATCCAGTCCGCTGAAGGCATCTATGGCCTGAAGAGCTGCTACCCGCTGTTCCAGCTCATCAGAGGTGAGCCCGTAATTTATGCTGATTTCATACAGACGCTGAACTCCTGTGCCGCTGTACATATTCACGCTGGCCTGAGGTTCCCTGGGCACCACCGCCGGGTTTTCCCTGTAAACCTTGGTGAGGAGGCCCTCGATGTCCTCAGCGGAATAGGAGCTGCTGGCAACCAAAACCACCAAAGTCCTGTCCCGGTTCTCCAGGGCTTCTCTGAGGGTGCTCTCGATACCGTAACTGAAGGGCAGGTGTATAATGTTGTCCGCGCTTTCACAGAAGCTGGAATAACTGATATAAACACTGGCCTCGTTGGTAGTGACAATTTTTGTGAGTTCATAGGCGATATTATCCACGCAGTAGGCGCAGAGAGCATCCTGGGTCCTCACCTGCCAGCAGGCACTGGCCATGTCCTCCAGCGGGTCTCCCTCATAGGAGGAGTCAAAAACCACACGCCCCTCAGTCTCTCCCGCATAGGCGAAACGAAGTATGGCCTGTTTAAGGCCGGAAAAGTTGCGGACACTTATCTTATCCTTGCTGCTGTAACTCTCCTGTACCGCAGGTTCATATTCATTTATAGAGAGGTATTCTTTGTTGTATATTCCTGAGCAGCCGCCAAGAGAGAGAACTGCGGCAACTGTCAGAATAAGAGCCGTAAGCTTGTGATACATGATTTTACTCCGCTTGCTCAGTTATTTTCCCTAATATTTTCAAAGCCGTTGCCGAAGACGTTCTTGGCATCAGAGACAATGAAGAAAGCATTCTCATCCAGATTTCTTATAATACGCCGGATCTCTGCTATCTGCTGCCTCTTGATGACGCACATGATGACCTGCTTCTCCTTGCCGGAGTATGCTCCCCGACCTTCCAGGATAGTGACGCCCCTGTGCATGTGTCCGGAGATGATCTCATGGGATATGTCGCTGCTCTTCTCGCTGATGATATAGCATATGCAGGAGTTGTCTATACCGTAGAGAGCCAGGTCTATCACCTTGCTGACAACAAACATTGTTATAACAGAGTACATGGCACTCTCATACTTATTGAGTATCACAGCGTAGGCAATTATGATAGCAGCGTCAATAAGCAGCAGTATAGTGCCCAGGTTAAGGTGCGGATTTTTCATGCGCAGCATTTTTGCCACGATATCCACACCGCCGGTGGTGGAACCAACGTAGTAAATAACGCCCAGGCCTACGCCCTTAATAACTCCGCCGATAATGCTGGCAAGCATGGGGTCATTGGTGAGAACGATTTTGAACATGGCAAAGAGGTCCACAAATGCGGAGCTGAGAGCCATACCCACCAGGGAGCTTATAAGAAAGTCCAGGCCGAAATACCTCCAGGCTATTACAAAAAGAGGTATGTTGAGAATAATTGTGGTAACGCCCACAGGTACCGGCAGAAGCTCATTAAATATCATGGCAACGCCGACAATGCCGCCGGAAACGATGTTGTTGGGGTACATGAAAAACTGAAAGCCCACGGCATAGATAACACAGCCGAGAACGATCACCGTGTACTGCACTATGCGCCTGAAAAAAATGTTGCTCTTCATACGGGTACTGATGTTTTCCATAAGCCCTCCTGAATTAAGCTCATTCATCCATAAGCGAAAGCTGCTGCTCCGCTCTGTCCTCTGCCTTTAATATAGCTCCCGCTCCCGGGAGGTTTTTAACCCTGTACCTGGAGAGATTTGAGATAGAGCTGTCCTTTGCCGGGACTGCTCTCACAAGAGTTTTCTTGGCCTTCAGAGTCATCACCGCCACACCCTGCGTGCTGCGGCTGGTCTTTACCTGAAGCTGAGAGGTGTTGAATACCAGCACTCTGTCGTCGCTGGAGTAGCAGGCCACGTCCATCTCCTCCCGGAGGACCATGACGGCCTTTACCGGGCTTTTGTCGGAATAGGCGTTTACCAGCTTTCTGCGGTTTGTCTTGGTCTCGTAGGCTGCCATGTCAATTCTGGCTGCCTTGCCGTTTTCAAATATAAGGAGCAGGTTCTTGGAATAGTCCCCGGGGTCGATCATGGATATGATGTTTTCACCCTCGTCCAGTTGCAATCTGGTGGGCAGATATACCCCCAGTACCGAAGCCTTTACGTCCTCAAAGTCCGCAACCTTGGCCTTGTATATCTGCTGCCTGTCGGTAAGAAACAGCAGTTCTCCCCTGTTGCTGGCTTCAAAACTCAGGTTAAGGCCGTCTCCCTCCTTGAATTTCTGTTCAGAGCTCATGCGCAGGGACTGGGGCGTTATCTTCTTGAAATACCCCTCCCTGGAAAGGAACAGAGTGACGCTGTAATCCTCTACCTGTTCTTCTTCCTCCAGCTCTTCAATCTCGTCGGCGTAGACTATGCCGGTCCTTCTGGGACTGGGGAATTTCTTTATTATCTGCCTGAGTTCATCGATAATTATGTTCTTTATGCGGCGGCGGTTATTGAGGGTCTCTTCCAGCTCCTCTATCTCGCCTTCCAGTTCGCCGGTCTCCTGGGTACGCTTCAGGATATACTCCCGGTTGATGTTGCGCAGTTTTATCTCCGCCACATACTCAGCCTGTACCTGGTCGATGCCGAAGCCCATCATCAGGTTGGGAACCACATCCTCCTCCAGCTCCGTCTCCCGGATAATGGCAATGGCCTTATCTATATCCAGGAGTATACGCTGAAGGCCCTTAAGCAGATGCAGCTTGTCCTTCTTTTTTGCAAGGTCAAAGAAGACCCGGCGGCGAATACAGTCCATACGCCAGGCGGTCCACTCTTCCAGTATCTCCCCTACTCCCATGACCTTGGGATTGCCTGCCACAAGGATGTTGAAGTTACAAGGGAAAGCCTCCTGCAGAGGAGTGAGCTTAAAGAGCTTCTGCATTAGCTTGTCAGGGTCGGCCCCACGTTTAAGGTCGATTGCAAGTTTCAGACCGGACAGATCCGTCTCGTCCCGCATATCGTTTATTTCTTTTACCTTGCCGGACTTGATGAGTTCCGCCACCTTGTCGATTATGGCCTCGGAGGTTGCGGTATAGGGTATCTCGTATATCTCGATTATATTCTCTTTGGGGAGATAGCGCCAGCGGGAACGTACCTTAAAGCTGCCCCGCCCGGTACGGTAGATATTCTCCATGGCACTGCGGTCATAGATTATCTCGCCTCCGGTGGGAAAATCCGGGGCAGGCAGAGTAGACAGCAGATCATGCTCCGGATCTTTCAGGTATTCGATTGTCGTCTGGCAGACCTCGGTGAGGTTAAAGCCGCAGATCTGGCTGGCCATACCCACGGCTATGCCCATGTTGGCAGATACCAGCACATTGGGGAAGGCGGTGGGCAGCAGTGACGGCTCCTTCATGCTGCCGTCGTAGTTGTCCATAAAATCCACGGTGTCCTTGTCGATGTCCCGGAATATCTCTGCACAGATGGCGGCAAGCTTGGCCTCGGTGTAACGGGAGGCGGCGTAGGACATGTCTCTGGAATAGACCTTGCCGAAGTTGCCCTTGGAGTCCACGAAGGGAGTGAGCAGGGCCTGGTAGCCGGTGGACAGGCGCACCATAGTCTCGTATATTGCGGCGTCTCCGTGGGGGTTCAGCTTCATTGTCTGACCCACGATATTGGCGCTCTTGGTGCGTCCGCCGCTGAGAAGGCCCATCTTGAACATGGTGTACAGGAGCTTGCGGTGGGAGGGCTTGAAGCCGTCTATCTCAGGAATGGCTCTGGAGACAATGACGCTCATTGCATAGGGCATGTAGTTAGTCTCCAGAGTCTGGGTGATGGGCTGTTCCAGTACCTCGGCCTTCAGCCCAACCACATTTGGATTATCAAACTTTTTCTTTTCCTCGACTTTTTTCTTAGCCATTTCTTACTCACTTATCTGGATTTGCCGGATTTCATTTTCTTGCCGGTGACAAGATTTCTGTGGCAGCGGGGACAGGCTTTCACGGCCATGACGCCCAGAAAGATGACCTTACCGCAGTTGGGGCAGCGGCAGTACTTGAATATAAGGGCAAGGCAGGTGGCAAACAGGATCACCGTAAGGCACATGAAGGCCACCTGGATATAGGTGTACTGAGGCGTGAGCAGGCTGGCGGCGCAGCCAATAGCGGTGGCGACCAGCAGAATTCTCAGTCTGTCTCTGCCATATACAAAATCGTTCTCGTATTTTTTCATCTCTGCATTTCCTCTCTGTCTCTATGAAATGTCCGCCATGTCCAGATACTTGTATCCGAACTGGGCGATATGGTTTTTTCTTCCCTCAAGGTTGTCCCCCAGCAGCAGCTCAAAGCTCTGGGCCATAAGTTGGGCATCCTCCGGCATTACCTTGATAAGCCGCCGGGTCTCCGGGTTCATGGTGGTCATCCACATCATGTCCGGGTCGTTTTCACCCAGGCCCTTGCTGCGGTTGATGCTGGCCTTGGCGCCCTTGAGACTTTCGATTATCTCCGCCTTCTCCCGGTCGGAGTACGCAAAATAAGTCTTGCCCTTGCTCTCTATCTCGTACAGTGGGGATTCTGCAATGTATACATATCCCTCCTGGATAAGGGTAGGCACCAGACGGTAGAGCATGGTAAGGATGAGGGTGCGTATCTGGAAGCCGTCCACATCCGCATCGGTGCAGATTATCACCTTGTTCCAGCGGAGATTGCCTATGTCAAAGCCGGACAGCTCCTTGGTGTGTTTGTCCTTGACTTCCACTCCGCAGCCCAGAACTTTTATTAGGTCGGTGATGACGTCGCTTTTGAATATGCGCACATAGTCGGCCTTCAGGCAATTTAGTATTTTACCCCGCACCGGCATGATGCCCTGGAACTCTGCGTCTCTGGAGAGCTTGCAGGCGCCCAGAGCGGAGTCGCCCTCCACGATGTATATCTCCCGGCGCTCCACATCCCGGCTGCGGCAGTCCACAAATTTCTGTACCCGGTTGGCTATGTCGATACTGCCGGAAAGCTTTTTCTTCATGCCCTGGCGGGTCCGCTCGGCGGTCTCCCGACTGCGCTTGTTTATCAGCACCTGCTCGGCAATGCGGTCCGCCTCCGGTTTGTTTTCAATGAAATAAATCTCCAGGTTGGTCTTGAAGAACTCCGTCATAGCCTGCTGGATAAAGCGGTTATTTATGGCCTTCTTTGTCTGGTTCTCATAGGAGGTCTGAGTGGAAAAGCAGTTTGTCACCAGTACCAGACAGTCCTGGATATCCTGGAATTTCACCGGACTTTCATTTTTCTGATATTTGCCTATCTTCTTTATGTAGGCGTCAATGGCGGAGACGAAGGCGCTTCTGGCGGCTTTGTCCGGAGCGCCGCCGTTTTCCAGCCAGGATGAATTGTGGTAATACTCCAGAACGCTGGCATCCTTGGAGAAGCAGAAGGCGGCGGAGAGCTTCACCTTGTATTCCGGCTTGTCCTCCCTGTCCCTGCCCTTGCGTTCAGCGGTGATGAACTCCGGCTCTGTAATGGGCTTTGTGCCGGCCAGTTCCCGGACATAGTCAATAATACCGTTTTCGTAGCAATAGTCTCTTGTCTCAAATTTTCCGTTTTTCTACA
>CALWYF010000087.1 GCA_944385705.1 uncultured Oscillospiraceae bacterium
CCTGGGTCTGAAGAGAACCATCCTGAAGGGCGCTGCGGGCTGCGTCCCCAAGCAGGGAAGCTATGCTTGGAACCAGGATAAGGGCAACCACAAGCAGGGTGATGAAGGGGATAAGGACTATAAGGACTTTCTCTATATGGGGCTCGTTTGCTTTATTCCACAGTCTGCCTAGTAATTTTCTCATTCTAATCTCCATAGGCCGGCATGGCCGCATAAAAACACATATAGCTATAGTAACCAAAACGGCGGAAAAAGTCAACACGGCTATATTCAATGTGTCTCTTGTTATCTGGGCCGCTTTGTGCTAAAATCGTCGCCATGAATAAAGAATTTGAGAAAAACTACATAGAGGCCCGGAGGGCCGTGATAGCCGGTGATTTTGCCCGGCTCAATCCAATGCAGCGGCAGGCGGTGCTCAGCACCGAAGGACCGCTGCTTATCCTGGCGGGAGCCGGCAGCGGCAAGACCACGGTGCTTATTAACCGAATCGCAAACCTCCTGAAATACGGCAAGGCGGCGGATACTGAGGAGATCCCGCCGGATGCGGACGAAAATCAGTTGGAGATACTGCGCCGGGGCGGAGCTGAAGCTGAGGCCCTGGCGGCCTATGAACCGGTGGAGCCCTGGCGCATCCTTGCCATAACCTTTACCAACAAGGCGGCGGGAGAGCTGAAGGACAGGCTGGGCCGTATGCTGGGAGAGAAGGCCAACGACATCTGGGCCTCCACCTTCCACTCCGCCTGTGTGCGCATTCTGCGCCGGGATGCGGAAAAACTGGGCTTTACCTCCTCTTTCAGTATCTATGATACCTCCGACAGTCTCAGCCTTCTAAAGCACATAATAAAGGACATGGACCTGGACGACAAGATGTTCCCGGCCAAGGCCCTGATGGGAGAGATAAGCCGGGCCAAGGACAGCCGCATCGGCGCTGCCGAGTATCTGAAAGAGGCCAGGCAGAGCGGGGATATACGCCGCATTCGCTATGGCGAGATATACAGCGAGTATATGCGCCGGATGTTCTCTGCCAACGCCATGGACTTTGACGACCTTATATTCTTTACCGTAAAGCTTCTGGAAGAACAGGAGGATGTCAGGAGCTACTGGCAGCGGAGATTCAAATATGTGCTGATAGACGAGTATCAGGATACGAACCATTTGCAGTATCTGCTGTCCTCTCTGCTGGCAGGAGGCTGGGGCAACATCTGCGTAGTGGGAGACGACGACCAGAGCATATACAAATTCCGGGGCGCCACTATTGAGAACATTCTTTCCTTTGAGCAGCAATACAAGGGCTGCCGCACCATACGTCTGGAGCAGAACTACCGCAGCACCACCCACATCCTGGATGCAGCCAATGCCGTCATCCGCCACAACCAGGGGCGAAAGGGCAAGGAACTTTGGTCCGACCAGGGCAGCGGAGAGCTGCTGGAACTGTATGTGGCGGACAACGAGCACGACGAGGCCCAGTACGTGGCCTCAAAAATAATGGCCGAATATGGCCGGGGAGCCAACTGGCGTGATAATGCGGTGCTGTACAGAATGAACGCCCAGTCCAACCAGTTGGAGTATGCCTTCAAGCGTAACGGCATACCTTACCGTATAATCGGCGGCACCCGCTTCTTTGACAGGGCCGAGGTGAAGGACGTGCTGGCCTACCTCTGTCTCATCGCTTCCAGCTCCGACGACCTGCGTCTGAGCCGTATAATAAACAGCCCCCCCAGAGGCATAGGTGAGCGCACTGTGGAAACTGTGCGGGAGCTTGCCGGGGAGGAGAGCTGCTCCATGTTCGATATCCTGTGCCGGGCGGAGAGCTATTCCCAGCTCCAGCGTTCAGGACTCCGGCTGCGGCAGTTTGCCGCCATGATAAAGGAACTTCAGGACTTTGCAAAAGAGAACAGCCCTGACGCCCTCTTCGACCAGCTGATGGAAAAAACCGGGTATATACGCTCCCTGGAGGAGAAGAACACCGTGGAAGACACCGCCAGAGCGGAGAACGTAAAGGAACTTAAAACCAGTATCCTCAGTTATATGAAAGAGTCCGGAGACGAGACTCTGGAGGGATACCTGGCAAACGTGGCCCTTTATACCGACATGGATAATTACGATAAGGAAGCCGACTGCGTGGTTATGATGACCATACATTCCGCCAAGGGCCTGGAATTTCCCAGCGTGTTTATCGTAGGCATGGAGGAGGGAATCTTCCCCGGAGTCCGGGCCATAGGCGAACAGGATGAGATGGAAGAGGAACGGCGGCTGTGCTATGTGGCAATAACCCGGGCCAAAGAGAGACTGCATCTGGTCTGCGCCCGGCAGCGCATGCTTTTCGGACGCACTACCTCCAACCGGGTCTCCCGCTTCGTGGACGAGATACCGGAGGAGCATATAAAAAAGAACATCCCCAAAGGCTACGGCTACGGAGAGAAAAGCCGTCTGCAATCGGAATTTGCAAGACACGGAACGGCCAGGACCGTTCATAATCCGGTGTCCGCCCCAAGTGCAGTGAAGGCACCTGCGCCCGGCAAGACCCCGGATTTCAAGCTGGGCGACAAGGTGCGTCATAAAGCTTTCGGCCCCGGCGTGATAAATAAACTCACCCCAATGGGGGGAGACTTTCTGATAGAAATAAATTTTGAGAGCGCCGGTACCAAGAAGCTTATGCTCCGGGCAGCGGCCCAGTTTATGAGCAAGGAATAGAGAGAAATGACAGGAAAAGGATTACAGGGCAGGTTGGCCCTGCTGCTATGCGCAATTATCTGGGGCACCTCTTTCGTGGTGCTGAAGAACACTCTGAACAGTATTGGCACCATGTGGGTGCTGTCCATACGCTTTACCGTGTCGGCAGTGCTTCTGGCTGCGGCGGCGGGCAAACGGCTTAAGAAGGTGAGCCATCGCTGTATCCAGGGCGGAGCCCTGGCGGGGTTGAGCCTGGCCCTGGCCTATATAGTCCAGACCTACGGCCTGGTGTATACCACTCCGGGGAAGAACGCCTTCCTCACAGCCACCTACTGTGTGCTTACCCCTTTTCTGGCCTGGCTGGTGTATAAGCGCCGCCCCGGTCTGGCAAATGTGGCGGCGGCCTTTCTGTGCATCACCGGCATCGGCTTTGTCTCCCTCAACGAGGGCCTGGGCAATGTGAATATCGGGGACATGCTCACTCTGATGTGCGGCTTCTTCTACGCTTTCCAGGTGATAATCCTGGAGCACTATAAGGACAGCGGCGAGGCCGTCACCATCTCCGCCATTCAGTTTGCCGTTGCCGCCCTTATCTGCTGGTTCGGCGCCGTGCTCTTTGAGGAGGCCCCCAAGAACGTGTCCATGGACGCCTGGATGGGCATAGCCTACCTCAGTGTGTTCTGCACCGCCATCTGCTTCTTCCTCCAGGCCTGGGGCATACAGTATACCAATTCCTCCGTGGCCGCCATGATAATGACCCTGGAGAGCGTTTTCGGCGTGCTAAGCTCCGTGCTGTTCTATGGGGAAGTGGTGACGGGGAAGATGCTCCTGGGCTTTGCGCTCATCTTCCTGGCCGTGGTCTTCAGCGAGGTGAAGCTGCCCTTCTTCAAGGGCCATAGGCCGGACAGTGTCTGAGGACAAAAAAAGAGAGTCAACATAATTTAGTTGACATAATCGCAAAAGACACATCCTGCATTTATCCGCAGGATGTGTCTTTTTGTACCGGGAGATTTTCAGTTCAGCTCAAGGGTGGTATCGCCTATGGTGATGGCCGTAACGGCATTAATGTCAATAGTGTCTCGCCAGCTGCAATAGAAATAGGCTATGCCGTTTTCGTATTTTTGTATGGAGTCGCAGCCCGGGGCGGAAAAGTCTGAACCGTCTGCCATGTGCAGCGTGCCCCTTGTGACCTGGTCGGCAGCCCTTGCCCAGGCCGTATTTTCATCCCTGTCCATCAGACTGAAATCCTCCATCTCCACCAGGAACCAGACGCCTGTGGCGCTCAGCTCTATGCCCAGCACCCGTCCTGTTTCATCATAGCCCTCCGGGGAAAACTCCAGGGGTGCGTCAAACAGGCACAGCCGTGTCTCCAGCTCCGGCACCTCCACAGTAAAACGGCCAATGACCGTGTCGTCGGGGAAAAGCCTTACCAGAAGCTCCGTGCTGCCGCTCTCTGCCAGCTGGGATAAAGAGATGTTACAGCGCATGGTGGCCGTTCCAGTCGACTCATCGTAAAGGACATGCTCCTGAGTGATATCTGCGTAGCTTATTCCGCCAGGGGCCAGGGCGCTGTATACCGGCTCGGCATATGCCCAGTGCTCACCGTCGGGGGATAGCTCTATGCATTCCTCGTCGGGGCTCACATACCTGAAATCAATGGGGGAGACATTAAAGTAAATGTCAACGCTATTATTATGCCTCACGGCGGACAGGGGAGTTACCCTGATATCCTCCACGCCGTGGCCTGTGACTTCATCCACGTCCTGCGGCAGGGGATATTCGACGTAGCTGTCGGTTCCGGTCTGGTCAACGTGATATTTTTCTCTCAGCTCCTGCTGTCTCTGCCGGTTTATGCTGTAGCCTATGGCAAAGGCGGATACGGCAAAGAAAAGGGATATTATGGCCGCTATCAGCAGCGTGCGCCCCAAACGCCGGGACTTGGGCGGCTTTCTGCCGCTGCCTTGTATTTTGCCATGCAGCATTTCCTTTATCCTGCGGGGGGCGACTTCATCATAGTCTGGGATGCTGATGCTGTCGTCGCTTATCAGCTTCATGAGCTCGCTTATCTTATATTCCATCAATGCCGCCTCCCTCCTGCAAGCTGCGGCCCAGGGCCTCCCGGCCCCGGCGCAGCTTGGTCTTTACCGTGGACTCGTTGATGCCCAGCTGCCGGGCTATCTCCTTTACCTTCTGCCCGTAGTAATAGTGGCGGAGGAAAATCTCCCGCTCCGGGTAGGGCAGGCTGTCCACCGCCCGGCGGACTATTCGGGCCAGCTCTTTTTTGCTGTACGCTGTCTCCGGGCCGGGAGCATTTATAACCAAAACGTCCTCCTCAAAGGGCAGCTCGACACTGCATTGTCTCAGCCGCTTCAGCGCTGTGTTCCGGGCCACGGCGCTTAGCCAGGGGCGGACCTTGCCGGGCCGGACTTTCTCCCGGCTCTCCCACAGGGCCAGAAAAACGTCCGCTGTGATTTCCTCAATGTCTCCCTGCCCCATGGACTGGCCGATCAGGCTGTGGACTATGCTGCTTACATAGCCGGTGTAGCGCTCAATGAACCAGCCCAGGGCCGCCTCGTCTCCGGCCTT
>CALWYF010000088.1 GCA_944385705.1 uncultured Oscillospiraceae bacterium
ACCGGCTATGACATCATCTTTTTCTGGGTGGCCAGGATGATATTCTCCGGCATGGAGCAGATGAAGAAGGAGCCCTTCCACACCGTGTTCATCCACGGACTGGTGAGGGACAGCCTGGGCCGGAAGATGTCCAAGTCTCTGGGCAACGGCATCGACCCCTTGGAGATGGTGGACAATTACGGCGCCGACGCTCTCCGCTTCAACCTGATAACCGGCAATTCCCCAGGAAACGACATGCGTTTCTACGTGGAGAAGTGCGAGGCCATGCGCAACTTCTGCAACAAGATCTGGAACGCCTCCCGTTTTGTTATGATGAACCTGAGCATCGACAAGAACGAGCTGCCGGAAAAGCTGGAGCTGGAGGACAAGTGGATACTTTCCAAGCTCAACACCGTGGTGAAGGAAGTCTGCGAGAATATGGACAGCTTTGAGCTGGGCGTTGCCGCAGGCAAGATATACGACTTCATCTGGGACAGCTTCTGCGACTGGTATATAGAGCTGACCAAGCCCCGGCTCAACGGGGACAATGAGGAGCTGAAGCTCTCCGCTCAGAAGGTGCTGCTCTATGTGCTCACCGAGATACTGAAGCTGCTGCACCCCTTCATGCCCTTCATCACTGAGGAGATCTGGCAGGCCCTGCCCCACGAAGGTGAGGCCCTGATGATAGAGCGCTACCCCGAGTACAAGGCTGAGCTGGACTTCCCTGAGGACGAGCAGAACTTTGAGATGGTCATGAGCGCCATCAAGGCCGTCCGTGCCCGCCGCAGCGACATGAACGTTCCTCCCTCCAGGAAGGCCCACCTGATAATCGTCACCGACAAGACCGAGGCTTTTACCGCCGGGCGCAGCTATATCTCCAAGCTGGCCTACGCCAGCGAGGTTAGCGTAAGTTCCGTTGCCCCGGAGAAGACCGAGGGTATGGTCTCCGTCATTACCGACAACGCCCGTATGTTCATGCCTATGGCGGAGCTGGTAGACCTGGAGAAGGAAAAGGCACGGATAGAGAAGGAGCTGGCCAACGCCGAAAAGCAGCTGGCCGCCCAGATAGGCAAGCTCTCCAACCAGAACTTTGTCACCCGCGCCCCCGAGGCCGTTGTCAATCTGGAGCGGGAGAAGAAGGCCAAGCTGGAGGCCCTTATCGACAACCTGAAGCTGAGCCTGGAAAATCTGGGCAAGTGAGAGCTGCAAGACCCCGTTTTCGACTGATTACGCATAGGGAATAAATTAAAATAGCACTGCATCCAAGGATGCGGTGCTATTTTTTTGCTTATTACAGCGGACAGGAGAGATAAAACATGACAATAAACACGGCATTTAACTCCGGGCGTTTAACCTTGTATCTGGCCGGAGAGCTGGACCACCACGAGGCCAGAAACACCATCCGGCGCATTGAGGAGCTGCTGGACGAGTATATGCCCAGGGACTGCGTGCTGGACATGGCGGGGCTTAATTTTATGGACTCCTCCGGCATAGCCGTCATCATAAGGGTCAGCCGCCGTATGAAGACCCTGGGTGGCCGGGCCTGGATAGAAAATCCTGCAAAGCAGCCCCAGCGGGTCATAGACGCAGCGGGGATAGACCGGCTGGTACCTGTGGCCGTGGGGAAATAAAAGGAGGATAAAATGAACGAGACCAACTACATAAAGCTGGAGTTTCCCAGCAAGAGCAGCAACGAGGCCTTTGCCCGCACTGCGGCGGCGGCCTTTGCCGCCCAGCTGGACCCTACCCTGGAAGAGCTGGGGGATATTAAGACCGCCGTCTCCGAGGCGGTGACCAATTCCATAGTCCATGCCTACCCCGACAGCCTGGGGCGTATAGCCATGCGCCTGCGGATAATCAAGGGCAGTACCTTGGAGATTAGCGTCCGGGATTGGGGCAAAGGCATAGCCGATGTGGAGCAGGCCATGACGCCTCTCTTCAGCACCGGCGGAGAGGAGCGCAGCGGCATGGGCTTCACCATCATGGGCAGCTTCATGGACAAGCTGAAGGTCCGCTCCAGCCCCGGCCGGGGCACCACCGTTACCATGCAGCGCTTTATAAGTCCCCGCCAGACCAAGCGATGAGCACCGACATTTACGAGCAGATACGCCGGGCAAAGCGGGGAGACAAGGAGACGGCGGGAAAGCTTGTGGAGGAAAACTCCGGGCTCATCTGGAGCGTGGCCCGGCGCTACTTCGGCCGGGGCGTGGAGCCTGAGGACCTGTACCAGCTGGGCTGCCTGGGCTTCCTTAAGGCCATAGACGGCTTTGACGAGAGCTTCGGCACCCGCTTTTCCACCTATGCGGTGCCAAAGATATCCGGGGAAATCCGCCGCTTTTTACGGGACGACGGGGCCATAAAGGTGAGCCGGGGCATAAAGGAACAGGCCATGCAGATACGAATGGCTAGGCTCAATCTGGAGCAGCGCATGGGCAGGGAGCCCACCTTGTCGGAGCTGTCCCGGGAGACGGGGATAAGCCCGGAGGATATCGCTTTTGCCGAGACCGCCACCGGACCTGCCGAGAGCCTCCACAAGGAGAGCGGAGAAGACGGCTTCACCCTGGAGCTTGTGCTGGGGGACTACAGCGCCGAGGAGAAAATGGTGGAGCATGTGGCTTTGAGGGCAGCTATAGAGTCTCTGCCGGAGCGGGAGCGCCAGGTGGTGGCTCTGCGCTATTACCACGGAATGACCCAGCAGAACTGCGCCAAGGTGATGCATGTCTCCCAGGTGCAGATATCCCGCCTGGAGCGCCGGGCGGTGGAGCTGCTGCGGCAGAAGCTGGAATAGAATTTATATCTTAAAAAAGCCTGAGAGTTTGATAATAACTCTCAGGCTTTTTCGGTTTCTGCGGCATTGTTTCTATCGGCAGATCTAAGGGCAAAGGCAGCCACAATTATCAGCATAGGAATGAGGGAGTATTTGTATCGCCCTGAAACTTCCACAATTAGGTGGGCCAGTATCAGCCCGATGGAATAAAGGGGAGCCATGTACGCCGTGGAAAAAACGGGATCTCTGAAAAGAGCGGCGGCGCCGCAAAGACTCAGCAGCACCACAAAATAATAGAACACGTTGCTTATGGCGGAGGAAAGCTTGAAGGCCAGGGGACTCAGTTCGGCCTGAGCGTAGAAGGCTCCACCTTCATCATTGCCCATGAGTTTTGCCAGCTTTGCTGAAAAAAGCTTGGGGAAATCCATTTCCCCGCTGTTCAGACGCTTTTCCACCTCTTTAAGCATCTGCTCCTGGGCGTATACGGCGCTGCCCTGGTAGCGGTAATTCATTAGCGTCTCCATGTCCTCTTCGGAGTAGCTGCCCAGGCTGTCCATATTCAGACCTACATAGATATTGTAGGCGGGAATATCCGAGGTCTCCTGAAAAATGTGCAGATATTCCCAGCGGAACCACTGGTAGTCGCAGCGGGAATAAGAGCCGAACATTGCCAAGGCAAAGACTGCCAGTACCAAATAGCTCCTGAGCTCCTTCAGCTTCCTGCCCCTAAGGAGAAAGGCCCAGAGAAAGAAGGCCACGAAGAGTATGAGGGCCAGGGGTCTTGTGGCATTCACGGCCAGCAGCAGTGCCCCGAAGCCCAGACCCAGGGGCAAGGCCGCCAAAAGCCGCAGCCACCAGCGGCTGTCTCTGTCCAGCGCCAGGCTCATCAGCAGCAGGGCCAGGAGTATCAGGCAGGTATACAGAGGCTCGGACATGACCATGGAGTTATACATAAGCTTGGAAGGGCAAAGGCTCCACAGGAAAAAAGCCGCCGTCGCTGCCCGCAGGCCGATCCAGCGAAGGGAAAGTATATAGATGCACAGCCCGGAGATGACCGTAAGGACCACGTTCAAAACAGGTGCCAGTATGGCGGACTCTCCAAAAAGACGCATCATGAGCCCCAGAAAAGTGGAGTAGCCCAAGATGTGGGGGAAAAGGCCCAGATACAGCATATCAACACGCTCATTGCGGGCTATGGCCAGGGCGGTGTCGTAAAAGGTCTTGAAGTCCACCGTGGGCTCTATCTGGAAAGAAAACACCCAGGCCAGGTTCAACAGCAGGCAGAACAGACTGAGAATGAGCCCGGTGACAAAAGCGCCGGGGAGATGAACACCTCCAAGAAGTTTTTTCAGCTTTGCCCGAAAGACCCAGAGACAGAGGAAAAGCGCCCCTGCCGCCAGAAATTCCAGAATATAACTGGGGCTATCCAGCTTGCCGAAGGTACCCAGCAGGAATCCCAGACTCAGCAGGAGCATGTATATGCCCAGCATTATCCTTATGAAAATTTTAGATGTCTTTTCCAGCATGTCATACTCCCATAAAGGAATTGAATAAAAAGCAGCTGTCAAAAGCTGGCGTTCATGTCAACGATGCCGGTGATGCCGTTCACAAGGCCGCTGTCGGTAAACTGCCACATGTCGTAGCTGCCGGGGAAGTCCGGCAGCTGGGCACTCTTGGTGTAGCTGGCCAGCCACAGGGTGTACTTGCTGAGGGAGGTATAATCAAGATTGTTTTTGTAGTAATATTCTCCGGAGTAGACCCCGGCCTCATATCCGGCGTCCATGACCACACGGCAGAAAGCATTGATTATTACTTCCCGCTGAGTATTGCTCAGCCTGTCTGCCCGGCCTCTTGGATAGTCTCCCGAGTACTCCACATCTATAAAAATTGGCAGCTCCAGCTTCGTGCCCCCCAGGCAGTGAAGCACATAGGCGGCCTCCTGCTGGGCCTCTGCGGGATTTGTGGCGGTAGAGAAGAAATAGACGCCGATGTCTATTCCTGCCAGCCTTGCCTCCATAAGATTTCGCTGGAACCAATCGTCATCATAGATGAGTCCTGTCTCCCAGCCCCGGCCGCCGGCTCTGAGTATGGCATAGTCTATGCCATGGACAGCAACGGCGGGCCAGTTGATAAAGCCGTTGTAGGTGGATACGTCTATGCCCAGAGCCTGGGCGCAGCGGCCGTTCTGGTCAAAGAAATAGAGCTTGCCCTGTATCTGCTGAAGTCCCGTGAGGGGAAGGCCGTTTTCATCATAGTAATAAGTAATGCCGTCTATCTCCTGCCAGCCGCTGAGGGGACCTAAAAAGCCCTGTTCTATCGTTTCCGGGCTGGGCTGAGGCGAGGGAGTGGGAGCGGGGCTGGGGGAGGACAGGGCCTCCTCTTCCAGAATGGCCTGCTCTTCAGCCTGGGATATATGGGCGTAGCCCTCTTCTTC
>CALWYF010000089.1 GCA_944385705.1 uncultured Oscillospiraceae bacterium
GACGGTATCCGCCGCTACGGTTTCCACGGTACTTCTCACCGTTATGTCTCCGCCCGCTGCGCCGAGCTTATGGGCAAACCCATCGAAGAGCTGAAGCTCATCTCCTGCCACATGGGCAACGGCTCCTCCATCTGCGCCATCAACGGCGGCAAGAGCGTGGACACCTCCATGGGCTTCACTCCCCTGGTGGGCCTGCCCATGGGTACCCGCTGCGGCGACCTGGATGCCGGCGTTATCCAGTTCCTTATGAATAAATATGGCTTCAGCATTGACGAGATGCTGAACATCCTCAATAAGAAGTCCGGTGTGCTTGGTGTCTCCGGAGTCTCCTCCGACTTCCGTGATCTGGACGCCGCCGCCGAAGAAGGCAACGAGAGGGCCCAGCTGGCTCTGGACATGTTCCATTACTGGGTGGCCAAGGTGACCGGCTCCTATGTTGCCGCCATGAACGGCGTGGACGCCATCATCTTTACTGCCGGCGTTGGCGAGAACAGCCGCGAGACCCGCAAGGCCATCTGCGACTACTTCGGCTACCTGGGTGTGGCCATCGATGATGAGGCCAACTCCAAGCGGGGCGAAGATGTTATGATCTCCACTCCCGACTCCAAGGTCAAAGTCTTTGTCATCCCCACCAATGAAGAACTGGTCATAGCCAGGGATACCAGAGATATAATCGGCGGCTGAGCCCCGGAGATTTATATGGTTCTTTTACCGGCACGGAAAATCCGTGCCGGTTTTTTCATGCGCCTGAATGTAAAATTATCCCCGCCCACCGGGTCCAACCGGTGGGCGGGGATTCATTTATCAATTGGCTTTGTCAAACTTCAATGGTGTCCGCAGGATTGACTGCCCCGGGTATAGGCTCATACATCCTGTCCGCCGGCTCCTTTATTATGCCCAGCATGCAGTTCCTCACCTCGGCGTTGGAGGCATACAGCACTCCCCGCAAAGTCTCCAGCTTCTCCTCTATCTCCTGAGGAGTGTATATAACCTGGTGGCCTATGTATATGAGCTTATTGTCGGTCTTCTGCAAGCCCTCGGATTTCAGCAGCAGCTCCTCATAGAGCTTTTCCCCAGGGCGCAGTCCGATGTATTTTATCTCGATATCCACATCCGGCTCAAATCCGCTGAGACGTATCATCTTCCGGGCCATGTCATCTATACGCACCGGCTCGCCCATATCCAGTACGAAAACCTCACCGCCCTCGGCATAGGCCCCGGCCTGGAGTATCAGGGAGACTGCCTCCGGTATGGTCATAAAGAAGCGGGTCACCCGCTTATCCGTCACCGTAACAGGGCCCCCCTCGGCGATCTGTTTTCTGAAAAGGGGTATAACGCTGCCGTTGCTGCCCAGCACATTGCCGAAACGCACTGCAATATATTTGGTGTGGTGCTGGCCGTTCATGGACTGCACCACCATCTCACACATACGTTTGGAGGCACCCATCACATTGGTAGGGTTCACAGCCTTATCGGTGGAAATCAGGATGAAAAGTCCGGTATCGAAATCTCCGGCGGCCTTTGCCACATTGTAGGTGCCGAAGATATTGTTCTTGATGGCCTCGGCAGGGCTGTCCTCCATCAGCGGCACATGCTTGTGAGCCGCGGCATGACAGACCACATCGGGCCTGTAGGTGTCGAACACATAACGCACCCGGCGCTCATCCCTGACCGAGCCTATAAGGGTCACAAGATCCAGCTGGGGATAGCGGCGCCTCAGTTCCATCTGAATGTCGTAGGCATTGTTCTCGTAAATATCGAAAATTATTAGACGCCTGGGAGAGAGAGCCGCTACCTGACGGCAGAGCTCACTGCCTATTGAGCCGCCTCCGCCGGTGACCAGCACGGTTTTACCCTGTATCTTGTCCCTTATGGCTGCGTTATCAGTGTGGACTTGAGTCCTGCCCAGCAGGTCCTCTATACTCACGTTCTTTATCTGGGTGAGTGTGAGTTCCCCGCTTATAAGCTTATCCAGGGAAGGCAAAGTCTTCAGCTGAGCTCCGGTCCGGCTGCATATCTCCAGTATCTCGTTTCTCAGCTTGTCAGAGGCCGAGGGAATGCAAAAGATTATATCCTCTATATCATAGCGCTTGGCTGCTTCAACAATCTTGTCCCTGCCACCAACTACCTTTATGCCCCTGACTCTCGTGCCCCTCTTTGCCGGATCGTCGTCTATCAAACAGAGCACCCGGTTTCTGGCATGTGGATTATTCTCCAGCTCCCGGATGACCAGCACTGCCCCATCCCCGGCGCCTATGAGCATTGTGCGGCGGAGTTTGCCGTCCTTGGCGGCATTGCGGGCAATTATATTTCTGCGCACCTGCCGGTAGGCCACCCTGGATGCAGATATGGCAATGAAAAGCACCACTGCATAGATGAAGGGGAAGCTCCTTGGGAAGAGGCAGCTCATGAGCTTTACCGCCATATAGTACAGGGCAGAGGCGCAGACACTGGCAAAACCTATGGATATCAGCTCCCGCTCCCCTGCGTATTCCCAAGCACTGCTGTAAAGGCCGAATATTTTGAACATCAGCAGGGCGCTTATCGTTCCTGGTATTGCTCCCATGCGCAGTGTGCGCAGGAAGCCGTGGGCCGCCACATCTTCCAGGGAGAAATCCATACGAAGCATTATGGCCAGAAAGGCGGCAAGATTGATTATCAGTATATCAATTAGAATTATTCCCAGTATCCGCAGCTCATGGCCGGCGTTTGAATTCTTACGGGCTTTCATTTCAGACCTCTTTTCAGGTTCAGGTAGAGGGGCTCCGGGACTTGGCCCAGGCCGGACAAGACATTATACGCCATTGCGCCTCTTTTCGCAAGTACAATAATGTATTCCCCAGTATATTCGGTCTTTCCCAGGCAGTTATCTGCGGTCCCGCACCAGCAGTACTCTTCCTTCATCGACTTTAACCCGGGCAGTTTTCCCCGGCAAAGGCTCGTTACTGACCCCGTACTGATATTCGCAGTCTATCTCCCCGCCCTTCAGCGGGAACTTGGCGTTTTCAATGGTGATACCACGGGCTGTGCCGCTGATATTCAGCACTGAGAAAAAGGGAAACTCCGGGCCAATTTCCGCCGTCTCCTTAGAAATGATCTCCATCTCCGAATAGTCATCGACTATAAGGCCCTTCAGGCCCAGGGAGTCAAGCTTCAGCAGTATGGCCAGGTTTCCCAGGGAATGGTCTATTCTGTCCCCCACCACGCCGATAAGTAGAAAGTCTTTAAATCCCCGCTTCAAAGCCTCCCGCACAGCATATACGCTGTCGGTATCGTCCTTTTCCCGGGGAAGAAAAATGGTCTCCACCGGCAGCCGGGGCACGGCGTGGGAATCGAAGTCACCGATTATCAGGTCAGGCTCTATTCCCAGGGCCTCAAGATGCCTAAGGCCGTTATCACAGAAAATATTGTAATCACCCGGGCGGAGATATTTCTTTATCTCTTCGTAGCGCCCTATGGCGGCGCCGCCAACTATAACACATCTGGACATAGCTTCACCTCAAAGCCCGTCTGCGAATATTTCTCTTCTCTGGTAAGACAGGCTGTACAGACATTTCTCTGTTTTATTTGCTGTTTATTATAGCCGTCTTTTTCTCCGGGTGCAAGAATTTATCCAGAAAATACCGCTCCGTATCGGATGTACCGGATATTTATTATGACTTTAACTTATATGCAATGTAAATAAGTTGACAGGAGGCTGCCCGTTTTGGCTGTCTCCTGTCAAAAGAAATGTTGAATTTTACCCTGTTTCAAAAAGGCGAGGCATCCTCCCCCAGAGCAGCCCTCAGCTTTTCCAGGGCTTTCTTCTCAATGCGGGATACATAGGAGCGGCTTATGCCGCACAGCTGGGCGGTTTCACGCTGGGTTCTGGGTTCACGGCCGTCCAGCCCATATCGCAGAGCAATTATCTGGGCTTCCCGTTTGTCAAGAGTCTTTGCTATGCAGTCCCTCAGGCAGCCGCACAGCTCCCGGCTTCCCAGAGTGTCGGCCAAATCCTCCTCCAAAGCCACAACATCCATTACCGACAGGCCATTGCCTTCACTGTCTACGTCCAGAGCATCGGAAAGACTCAGGTCTCCGGCAGATTTCTTGCTTGCTCTGAAGTGCATAAGTATCTCGTTCGCTATCCTCACTCAACGGAACTTCTGGTGCGTCAAACGGGGGTAAATCGGCCTCTCCGTCGCCTGCAAAGAGGTAAACCCAGGCATTTTCGCCGTCCCAGACCACTTTTTTCACAATTGCCCGCAGCAGACGCCGTTTTTCCTCTACGGTGCAGTCATCCACATTTGCGGCAAAGGATTCGATCATCTGGCGGCTGAACGCGAACTCCTGATCCGCAAACCGCTGGTGTTCCGTCAGGGTTTCCAGTTCGGCAAGGCGGTTTTTCATGTCCTCGCCGGTCTGGTGCAGCTCCTGAATCTGCTCCATGATATACGATTCGGCAGAGGTTCCGGCGCTCTTGGTCAGGGAGCTGACCAGCGCCTTGATGCTGCTCTCGCTTTCAGCCAGCTTTTCTTTCAGGGTCAGCAGCTCTGCGTCGTATCCCTCCCGATTGCCGCTGATGGCCTTCTTCGTCTGAGCCAGGAAGTCGGCAAAGAAGCTCCTGTCTTCGGA
>CALWYF010000090.1 GCA_944385705.1 uncultured Oscillospiraceae bacterium
TACAGGATTTTCGCGTCTGCTGTTATGCGCCGGAAGCCGGGGTCGGTAAACAACACCTTCGGAATCCGGTAAAAGGTATATTGCTCTGCCTCGGTTCCGTAAAAGTAATCCAATGCACCCGGCTCGGCCATATTTTCACCCCCTTTTCTTTCATACCGGCAAAACAAAAGGCGCTGCCCGAAAGCAACACCTTTTGAAACATCCACCATCTGAAAACGGCGGATTTATGCGGTTTTTTGAAGCAAATCCCTACAATTTAGCGGCGGCCTGTCTGTGTGTATTTGTTGATTGGTGGAGGGTATCCCTATGGCTAGTTTGCTAACCGGCAGTTTTGGTGTAAAGGATACTATGTGGATACAGTAGGCAGGAACAAGAAAGCGATTGCACAGTACATCAGGAATCAACTGGCAGAAGATAGGATAAGCGACCAGATGTCGATAAAGGAATACTATGACCCGTTTACGGGTGAGCCAGCTAAAAAGAGCAAATAAAAGCAGCCCCACTTGGTGGGGCCGCTCGTAAGCCTATGCGGTCGGCAGACCGTTTCACCGCGCCTTGAGGCGCGGCCAATACTATGCCCTTATAGGGCTTGTGCAGGCCACCCGTTTTACGGGTGGTCCTGACTATAGAGGAATAATTAGAGGAAAAATCAGCGGAGCTTGTTGTACTCCTCTATGCCCTTGGCCAGAATGTCAATGGCCCGGGAGATGTCTTCGGCGTTTATGGTGTAGGCCAGACGGACTTCGTTTTTGCCCTTGCCGGGAGTGGCGTAGAAGGGCTCGCCGCAGGCAAAGAGCACGGTGTCCCCGTTGTCGTTGAACTCGTTGAGCAGCCACATCTGGAACTTGTCGGCGTCGTCGATGGGCAGGGAAGCCATTATATAGAAGGCTCCCTTGGGAGTCTCGCACTCCACGCCGGGGATGGCCTTGAGCTTGGAGACCATGGTGTCCCGGCGGTGGCGGTATTCTTCCCTGGTCTCGTCAAAGTAGCTGGGGTCCAGAGTGTAGAGGGCGGCGGCGCCGATCTGGTCCACGGTGGCGGAGCAGAGACGGCACTGGCACCACTTCATGGCCTGGGCCATCAGCTCCTTGTTCTTGGATATGAGCATGCCCACACGAGCGCCGCAGGCGGAGAAGCGCTTGGACACGGAGTCGATGACAATGACGTTGTCCTCATAGCCCTCAAACTGCAGGGCGGACATGAGGGGCTCGCCGCCGTAGGTGAATTCCCGGTACACTTCGTCGCAGATGATAAAGAGCTCATGCTCCTTTGCGATATCCAGCATCAGCTTCAGCTCGTCGTGGCTGAGCACTGCGCCGGTGGGGTTGCCGGGGTTGGTGATCATTATGGCCCGGGTGTGCTCATTGATGGCACTCTCCACCGCCTTGCGGTCTGCGTAGGAGTAGCCCTCCTTGGGGTTGGTGGGAATGGGGTGGATGGTGGCACCGGCCAGAGTGACGGAGGTGTGGTAGTTGGGGTAGAAGGGTTCGGGAATGATTATCTCGTCGCCGTCATCCAGGATGGTGGCCATTATCATCTGCAGGGCCTCGCTGCCGCCGGTGGTGGGCAGGATCTGAGAACGCTCCAGCTCAACGCCGATATGTTTATAGTAGCCTCTTACGGCATCCACCAACACGGGAATGCCGCCGGAAGGGGCATAAGACAGCACGGGATCGTGAAAATCACTGATGGCCTTATAGAAAATATCCGGGGTTTTAATATCGGGCTGGCCGATATTCAGATGGTAAATTTTTATTCCGCGCTCGGCAGCGGCTGCGGCGTAGGGGTTGAATTTACGCATAGGGGAGAGCCCGCAGCGCTCCATTTTGGACGACAGCTTCATAACAAGGCCTCTTTTCTAATATTAGGATTTAAACATTATACTACGCAAATGTATTGCAATCAATACTAAGACAAAATAATAACAGAATTTTGCCCGGATAACAGACAAGCCGGAGGGCTTGAAATCCCCGGCCTGGAATGTTATATTTTCCAAGTAGAATAAGCAAGGCCATGAAAGGTACATAGAATGAAAAAATCCATACCCTTTATGATAGTGCAGGATATACTTCTCACGGGGCTAATCCTGTGCGTGTTTGCCTTTTTCCACCATGTTCTGCCCCGGCTGGAGGCCATGGACAGGAGCGAGCCCAGCCCCCTGCCTGCGGTGCAGACCCAGGCGGCTTTGAGCCCGGCTCCGGAGACGGAGCAGTCCCCGCCCGCCCAGGCGGAAGAGGAGAGCTGGGGAGAGAAATTTGCGGAATACTTCAGCCCTGAGATAGAGACCGGGGAAAACTTCTATAAAAGCCCCACCGTCTCCGTCACGGTGGAGACGGTGGAGCAGGAGTTGGACGGGCATTTCCAGCGCTGGTATGTGGCGGATATTTACATAGCGGATATAGAGTGCTTCGCAACTTATGCTGAAAACGGCAGCTTTGAGACCTATACCTCCGCCCCGGCTCTGGAGATAGCGGAGCTGGCGGGGGCCATCCTCAGCATCAACGGGGACTACTGCAATGCCCAGGCCCAGCCCGGCTTCTTTGTGCGAAACGGCGTGGCCTATCAGCAGGAAGATCTGCCCCGCTGTGACATTGCGGTGCTGTATACCGACGGCAGTCTGGAGACCTACGCCCCCGGAGAATACACGGTGGAGGAGATACTGGAGGGGCAGCCCTGGCAGGTATGGAAGTTCGGGCCGGAACTGCTGGATGCCGACGGTCAGCCCTTGGGGAGCTTCAACACCAGCAGCGCCATAGAGGCGGCAAATCCCCGTGCGGCCATAGGCTATTATGAGCCGGGACACTACTGCTTCCTGGTGTCCGAGGGACGGCTGAGGGACGGGGGCTACGGCCTGACCATGGCCGAGCTGGCCCAAATCTTTTCCGACCTGGGCTGCAAGAGGGCTTACAATCTGGACGGGGGCGACTCGGCCTGCATGGTGTTACAGGGGAAAGTGTGCAATACCCGCAGCGGCCAGCGGGAGCTGGGGGATATCCTGCTGATAAAGGAGCCGGAGGTGCAGCCGTGAAAAAGATAGCGGATTTTGTGATATATATTTTGCCCCACCTGCTTTTGTCCATGGCCCTGGGCCTGGTGCTGATAACGGTGCTGGACGGCTATAACCCCATGATGGGCTTCCTCACCAGCGACGTGTCCAAGATATATATCTATATTCTCTGCGCCCTGGCAGTGCTGACAGCCCTGCTGTATATAGCCGAGACCCAGATAAAAAGTAAGAACAGAGGAAAACATTGAACTCTGAAAATGCAGTCTCTGCCCCGCCGGATTTCCGGCGGGGCAGAGACTGTCAAAAAAGCCTTGCAGAGTTTTTTCGCCGCAGCGAAAAAATAATTTCAATCGTTTTCTGCGGCGGCGTGTACGTCGCAGAAAACACTTCTCACGGAGCGAAGTGTCGAATTGTACGCCTTTGGCGTACAACCGAGGCATGGAGCGAAGTGCAATCCCTTTTGTCGAAGAAGACTGAGTCTTCTTCGACAAGTTGAGCCCCGCCGGTAATCCGGCGGGGCCTTCTGCTTTTTCCAGATTAAAGCCGTTAGTCTGCATTTTCCGCCAGGTACAGGCTCACCCGGCTCTGTATCTGCCCGGCGCAGTCCTGAGCCGTGGAGCCTCCCTCCAGGAAAGCGGTGAATTCTCTGTCCAGAATGTCCAGCAGGGCCGGGTCCAAGTGGGCCAGCTTGCTGTCGCCGTAGACCTGCTGCCGCAGCACGTCCGCATCCTCCGCCCGGAAAAAGTCCACGATATAGTCCTCCTCCGCCTCGTAAGTTATGGCGGACTCCAGGACCGCCTCAAAGCTCTCCTTCAAAGGCGGTATGCCTTCGCTTATGTCCGTGCCGCCGCTGAGCATGAGGCAGCGGATAAAGCGCCAGGCGGCCTCCTTGTTGTGACTGGATGCCAGGATGCCGGCGCTGGCATTTTGGCCTGAGGTACTGAGAGATACATTGAACCGCTCAGTCTCCCGGCTCATGGGGATGAAGTAGCTGCCGGTGCCCTGGGTATCCGGGAAGCCGGCCACCACAAAACTGAAATCCTGCTCCAGGCCGTAACGATTCCGCAGCATGGGTCCGGCATCAATAGCCATATCGGATATCATCGTGAGCGGGTGCATCCCCTCTCCGCCCTCCTCTGTAGCCAGCTTGGAGAGCAGTTCCAGCCAGTTTATAAAGGCCGGGCTTTCAAAATTACAGCTCATGTTTTCCCAGTCTATAAACTCCGCCGTGGCGGCCTGCTGAAACAGGG
>CALWYF010000091.1 GCA_944385705.1 uncultured Oscillospiraceae bacterium
AAGCCCAGCTCCACGTAGTCGTCGGCCACGATGGGGAGCTTCCGGCCCACCAGGGGCAGGATGGCGTTCTTGCCCACCAGGTGCTTGTAACGCTCATCGTCGGGGTGGACGGCCACGCCGGTGTCGCCCAGCATGGTCTCGGGCCGGGTGGTGGCGATGATGAACTCCTCATCGGAGTCTTCAATGGGATAGCGGATATACCAGAAGGCTCCGGGCATGTCCTTATACTCCACCTCGGCGTCGGAGAGGGCGGTGCGGCACTTGGGACACCAGTTGATTATACGGCTGCCCTTGTAGATGAGGCCCTTCTCGTACAGGTCGCAGAAGGTCTCCCGCACGGAGCGGGCGCAGACCTCGTCCATGGTGAAGCGGCTGCGCTCCCAGTCGCAGGAGACGCCCAGGCTCTTCTGCTGCTCCACTATTCTGTCGCCGTACTGCTCCTTCCAGGCCCAGACCCGCTCCAGGAACTTTTCCCGGCCCAGGTCATAGCGGCTCAGGCCCTCTTCCTTGCGCAGCACTTCCTCCACCTTTATCTGAGTGGCTATGCCCGCATGGTCAACTCCGGGCAGCCACAAGGCGGCGTAGCCCTGCATGCGCTTATAGCGGGTGAGTATGTCCTGGAGGGTCGCGTCCAGGGCATGGCCCATGTGCAGCTGGCCGGTGACATTGGGTGGGGGCATGACGATGGAAAAGGGCTTTTTGTCCTTATCCACCACGCCTTTGAAGTAGCCGCCCTTCATCCACATGTCGTAGATATTCTTTTCCACCGCTTTGGGGTCGTAGGTCTTTGGAAGCTCTCGCATATAAACATCCTCCTGAAAAAATGAAAGCGCCCTGAAGCCGTAGCTTCAGGGCGATAATTTACCGCGGTACCACCTGAATTCCGCATATTGCGGCACTCATGGACCCTGTAACGGGAGTCCCCCGCCGGGACTACGCAGCATTGAAGCCTTCATCCACGGTGCTCAAGGCCGACCTTCCGCAGCGCCTCACGGGAGCTCACACCAACCGCTCCCTCTCTGAGATCCGCAAAACTGCCTACTCCTGCCTGTCACAGCAATTTGACTGGATTTTACTGCAAACAGCGGATTTTGTCAATAGGGCTGAGGCTCAGTTTCCCCTATTCTTATCCACATATTCGCAGGCGGAGAGGGCGGCCACATTCCCCTCTCCGGCGGCCTTGGCCAGCTGATAGGGCTTACCGGTGCAGTCTCCGGCGGCAAAAACTCCGGGCACATCCGTCTCCATGTTCCGCCCGGTGACAATGCCCCCCTTTTCATACCTGAGTCCCGGCACCAGCTGAGTGACGGACACGGTATCCTTTATTATAAACACCGCATCCACCTTGTATTCCTCGCCCTTATATTTCAGGCTCTCAACCTTATCCTTGCCCAGTATCTCATACCTGCCGCCGTCGGAAAAATGCAGCAGCTCAGAGCAAATGCCCCGGAGAAAGTCCGCATCATGCTCCGCCTCCTCCCCGCTGCCTATGAGGGCCACCCGCTTGCCCTTATAGAGCATGCCGTCGCAGGTGGCGCAGTAGCTGACGCCCCGGCCCAGAAACTCCGCCTCACCGGGATAGAGCTTTTCCCGGGTGATGCCGGCGGCGATTATCACGGCTCCGGCCTGATAGTAGTCATTGCCCACTGCCACGCCGAAGCTGCTGCCGAAGGGCATAACGGAGAGGGCCCGACCCCGTATCACCTCAGCGCCGCTGTTTTCCAGCTGGCTGAGGAGCTGCCTTGCCATGTCTGCACCGCTCATGGATGTTATTCCCGGATAATTGGTCACATTCTCAGCCTTATAAAGGCTGCTTGTTTCTATAGGGTTCGTTACCACCCCTACGCTTTTGCCCCGGTTAAGGCAGGTGACCGCCGCCGAGACCCCGGCAATACCCCCGCCGATTATCATAATATCAAAGCTGTCAGCCATGATGATTTTCCTTTCCCTTTATATTTCAGTATTATATACAGTTATCTTAGCACATTTTTGTTGTAATTACCAGAGCTATCGTTTATAATGTGGAATGATTTATTAGTAGACATAGGAGATGGAAAAGATGGACGAAACCGCCAGAAACTTTATTGACGCCTTTGTACAGGAGGACCTCTCCCAGGGACACCGCTGCTACGGCATGCAGGTACACACCCGCTTTCCCCCCGAGCCCAACGGATACCTCCACATCGGCCACTGCAAGGCGCTGACTATAGATTTCGGCACCGCCGAACGCTTCGGCGGCGTCTGCAACCTGCGTATGGACGACACCAACCCCGCCAAGGAGGACACGGAATACGTGGACGCTATAAAGGAGGATATCCACTGGCTGGGCTTTGACTGGGGCGACAGGTTCTATTACGGCTCCGACTATTTTGAAAAGACTTATGAATATGCAATAGAGCTTATAAAAAAGGGCCTGGCCTATGTGTGTGAGCTGAGTCCCGAGCAGTTCAAGGAATACCGGGGCGATACCACCAGACCTGCCGTCAGCCCTTGGAGAGACCGGCCCATTGAGGAGAATCTGGATCTCTTCCAGCGCATGAGAAACGGCGAATTTCCCGAGGGCAAGTACACTCTCCGGGCAAAGATAGATCTGGCCAGCGGCAACTTCAACATGCGCGACCCCGTGCTCTACCGCATCCGCTATATTCAGCATCACCGCCAGGGCACTAAGTGGTGCATCTTCCCCATGTACGACTTCGCTCACCCCATTCAGGACGCCCTGGAGGGCATCACCCACTCTCTCTGCTCCCTGGAGTATGAAGCCCACCGGCCCCTTTACGACTGGGTGGTCTCCAATGTTTCCATCCCCGGCATCAAGCCCCGCCAGATAGAATTTGCCCGTCTGGGCATTAATTACACCGTCATGTCCAAGCGCAAGCTGAGACGGCTGGTGGAAGAGGGCCGGGTGGACGGCTGGGACGATCCCCGTATGCCCACCCTCTGCGGCCTGCGCCGCCGGGGCTACACCAGCGCCTCCATACGGGATTTCTGTGACCGCATAGGCGTTTCCAAGGTAGACTCCACCGTGGACTGGGCATTGCTGGAGAGCTGCCTGAGGGACGACCTGAACGCCAATGCTCCCCGGGTTATGGCGGTGCTGCACCCGGTGAAGCTCACAATCACCAACTACCCGGAGGGTAAGAGCGAAATGCTCATCGTGGAGAATAATCCCCTCAAGCCGGAGGACGGCACCAGAGAGATAAGCTTCTCCCGCAACCTGTGGGTGGAAGCAGAGGACTTCATGGAGGTTCCCGCCCCCAAGTACAAGCGTCTCTATCCCGGCAACGAGGTGAGACTTAAGGGCGCCTATCTGGTCACCTGCACCGGCTGCGTCAAGGACGAAAAGGGCAATGTCACCGAGATACTCTGTGAGTACGACCCGGAGAGCCGGGGCGGCGATCCTGCCGACGGTCACAAGGTGAAGGGCGCTACCCTCCACTGGGTGGATGCCGCCACCGCCGCCGACGCTGAGGTCCGGCTCTACGACTACCTCTTTACCGATCCTGACCCGGATGCTCAGGACAAGAACTTCCTGGACTACCTCAACCCTGACAGCCTCATCACTTTGGAGGGCTGCAAGGTAGAGGCAGGTCTGGCCAATATCCCCATGCCTGAAAAGGGCAAGAATTCCCAGGGCTTCCAGTTTATGCGCCAGGGCTACTTCTGCCTGGACAACAGGGATGCCGCCCCCGGGCATCTGGTCTTCAACCGCTCCGTGGCTCTGAAGGACAGCTTCAAGAAGTAATTCAATTCAAATATAAACAAAAACCAGGCTGTAAATTACAGCCTGGTTTTTGCTTCAGCTTGTCAAAAAAGTCTTCTCAGACTTTTTTGACTGCGCTTCTCCCGCCAAGCATTTTGCCTTTGGCAAAATGCTGCTGCGCTCAAAAAGCCTTGATTCTTCAAGGCTTTTCTGTGGCGGGTTATTGTATCACGAGGCGGGTCTTAACCCCCTCGCGCT
>CALWYF010000092.1 GCA_944385705.1 uncultured Oscillospiraceae bacterium
GAGCTGGACATTGACCTGCCCGGATTCAAGAAGGACGAGATCAACGTAGACCTGAAGGACGGTTACCTGACCATTTCTGCTGCCAAGGGCCTGGATAAGGACGAGAAGGACAAGAAAGGCAAATACATCCGTCAGGAGCGTTACGCCGGTGCATGCAGCCGGAGCTTTTATGTGGGCGATGTAGAGCCCAAGGATGTTTCCGCCAGCTATGAGGACGGCATCCTGAAGCTGTCCATGCCGAAGCAGGCCAAGAAGGAACTGCCCAAGAGCACCAGCATTACCATCGGCTAAGCTGATAAAAAAGGCACCTTCGCCCAAGGGCGAAGGTGCCTTAACTTTTAAGTATAATTCTTACCACTCAGCTGCGTGGCCGCAGGCAAGCTTGCGACCACGATTTTTTATGCCCAGGGCAAAAAGCACTGCCAGCCTGCTCCCTTGCCCCTCTTCTCCAAACTGAAGCTGCTTGCGCCGGGCTTCGGTTTGGCTTTCAGCAGTATATACCTGTAATACCTGCCTTACAAAAAGCAGGGGACAATCACCGTCCAAGGGGTCCAGCTCATTTTACGGAATGGCTTTTATATTCAGCCCTGCCTGAAGTCGTAGGTACGGTACTGCACCGCCTCGGCGATGTGCTCCGGGCCTATGGCTTCGCTGCCCGCAAGATCGGCTATGGTGCGCCCGACTCTCAATATGCGGTCATAGCTTCTGGCGGAGAGATCCATGCTGTCAAAGGCGGCCTTCATCACCGCCTCGCTCTCTCCCTCCAGGGTGCAGAACTCCCGCAGTTCCCGGCTGCCGATTAGGGCATTGCACATGGCTCCGCTGCCATAGCGGCGGCGCTGTATCTCCCGGGCGGCGTCCACCCGCATTTTTATTTCGGCGGAGGACTCACCGGGCCGGCGGCTCCTCAGCTCCTGGTAGTCAAGAGCAGGTACCTCCACTATCAGATCTATCCTGTCCAGCAGGGGACCGGAGATGCGGCTGTGATAGCGGCGAAGCTCGCTCTCCGTACAGCGGCAGCGTCCGGAGGGGTGGCCGTACCAGCCGCATTTGCAGGGGTTCATGGCGCACACCAGCATGAAGCGGCTAGGGAAGGTGACGGAGCCTGCCACCCGGGACACGGTGACCTGCCCGTCCTCCAGGGGCTGGCGCAGCACCTCCAGGGCCTCCCGGGAAAACTCCGGCAGCTCATCCAGAAACAGAACCCCGTTGTGGGCCAGGCTTATCTCCCCGGGCCGTGGGAGACTGCCGCCTCCGGACAGAGCCGTGGCGGAGACGGTGTGGTGGGGGGAGCGGAAGGGACGGCGGCAGACTATGGGTTCTTTGGGGCTGGTGAGCCCGGCCACAGAGTGTATCTCCGTGGACTCTATCATCTCCTGGCGGCTCATGTCCGGCAGAATGGTGGGCAGACGCTTTGCCATCATGGACTTGCCCGCTCCGGGGGGACCTACGATAAGGATATTGTGGCCCCCGGCAGCGGCTATCTCCATGGCCCGCTTCACATTCTCCTGGCCTTTTACGTCGGAGAAATCCAGGCCGGAAGATGCAAGCTTCTCGATATCCGGTGCTGCTGCCGGGCTTATGGGCCTTTCTCCCCGCAGATGGGCTATGAGCTGGGCTACGCTGTCCACAGGGTAGACTCTTATATCCTTGGCAAAGGCGGCCTCGGCGGCGTTGGCAGCGGGGAGATACAGCGACTTAATCCCCTCCCGGGCGGCAGCCAGGGCCATAGGCAGGGCTCCGGGCACCGGACGCAGCTCGCCCAGCAGAGACAGCTCTCCGAAAAAGGCGCTGTCTTCCGGCAGCCGCTCCACTTCCCCGGCGGCGGAGAGTATACCCATAAGTATGGGCAGGTCGTAGACCGTGCCCATTTTCTTTTTGTCCGCCGGGGCCAGGTTCACCGTGAGGCGGCTGACGGGAAAGCGAAAGCCGTTGTTTTTTATTGCGGAGCGTACCCGCTCCCGGGACTCTTTCACCGCCGCATCCGGCAGGCCCACGATGTCAAAGCCGGGCAGACCGTTGGAGATATATACCTCCACGGCCACCTCATAGCCTCCCACGCCGCTGACGCCGAAGCTCTTTATTTTGGAAAACATGCGCCTCACTCCTGTCCCACTTATTGACAAGGGGCAATACCCTTATTAAAGCTCTCCTGTTATAGAACAGCCGGAGGGCACATACAGCCCTCCGGCCGGAAAGTTTCCGCTTATTCTTCAGTCTCGCCCACGATGGCGATATGCAGCTCGTCCAGCTGCTTCTGCTCCACGGTGGAGGGGGCGCCCATCATGATATCCTGGGCGTTCTTGTTCATGGGGAAGGGTATGACCTCCCGGATGCTCTCCTCACCGGAGAGGAGCATGACCATGCGGTCTACGCCCGGGGCAATGCCGGCATGGGGGGGAGCGCCGTAGCAGAAGGCGTTATACATGGCGGGGAACTTCTTCTTCACGTCCTCCTCGCCCAGGCGCACCAGCTCAAAGGCCTTTATCATTATCTCTGGGTCGTGGTTACGCACGGCGCCGGAGCTGAGCTCCACGCCGTTGCACACCAGGTCGTACTGGTCGGCGGTGATGCTCAGGGGGTCTATCTCCCCACGCTCCGCCTTCAGCAGCACATCCAGGCCGCCGGAGGGCATGGAGAAGGGATTGTGGCAGAACTCCAGCTCGCCGCTCTCCTCGCCTATCTCGTACATGGGGAAGTCCACTATCCAGCAGAATTCGTAGCGCTCCTTGTCCATATGGTTGGGGCAGGCGGCGCCCAGCATCTTGCGCATGACGCCGGCGGTCTTCTGGGCGGCTTCCTTGCTGCCTGCGGCCACGCCCACCAGACAGCCCGGCTTCAGCTCCAGGGCATTGACAACCTGCTCCTTGCGGTCGGCAAGGAACTTGGCTATACCGCCGGTGAGTTCGCCGCTGTCGTCCAGCCGGAACCAGTAGGGCTTGTGACCGGCCTGGACCTCCACGTCGGCGCAGAGCTTGTCTATATTCTTGCGGGTCAGGGCGCAGTCGCTTACCACGATGGCCTTGACGGTATTGCCCTCAGCAAAGGGGGCAAAGTCCACGCCCCGGACCAGAGCGGTGATGTCTTGAACGGTGAGGTCTATGCGCAGGTCCGGCTTGTCTGAGCCGTACTTGTCCATGGCCTCCAGGTAGGGAATACGGCGGAAGGGGGCGGTGGAGGCTATATTGTAAGTGCCGAACTTGGCAAAGATGGGGGGCAACACGTCCTCCAGCACGGCAAACACGTCGTCCTGGTCGGCAAAGGCCATCTCCATATCCAGCTGATAAAACTCGCCGGGGGAGCGGTCGCCTCTGGCGTCCTCGTCACGGAAGCAGGGGGCGATCTGGAAGTAGCGGTCAAAGCCGGCGGCCATCAGCAGCTGCTTAAACTGCTGGGGAGCCTGGGGCAAAGCGTAAAACTTGCCGGGGTGCTTCCT
>CALWYF010000093.1 GCA_944385705.1 uncultured Oscillospiraceae bacterium
ACTTATCCAGCCAGTGGGACAGATGCTCGATATCCAGGGACTGGGACTGGGCGGGGATGGCCTTCTCCACAGGGATGACGTGCATGCCTATGCCGGCGCCTCCGGGGGGAACCATGGGCGTCACATGCTCCAAGGGTAAAAAGGACATGCGCTCAAAGAAACGGTTGACCTCAGGATTGGTCTCGGGGATGGTCTTGTGCATCAGCAGCATCTCCGCAGAGCCGGGGACATACATGCAAAGCACATAGCGTTTGTTCTCGTCGGTCATGGGCAGGCCCTTTTCTCCCCAGTGGAACTCAATAAGACCAACCACCGCCATTTCGTGGAGCACTTCCCTCAGGTGGTCTCTGTCCTTGCCGGTGGCCTTTGCCAGCTCGTCCAGGGACATGGGCACCCGCTTCTTCATTTTCAGGGCCACTTCCACCATCTCGTCGGTGAGCACGTTCACCATGCCCCAGTATTCCGGGTCCTCCTCAGTGATCTTGGCAAGGCCCAGCTGCTGAGGTATCCTGTCGGTTATCTTTTTTCCCAGCTTAAATAAATTTTCCTTATTGGTTACCATTGTTTACCCCCTTTATATAAACCTGATTTTCCCTTGCTATACCAAGAAAAGCATAGCATACTATGTGCATATTGTCACGCAAATTTATTGAATTACAGCGAAATTTTTACACTTATGCACAATTTGTCAAAATAATATCTTTTAGGAAAATACACTTGTTTTTTCCCCCTGGACGGATTATCATATATTTGGATGATAATATGTGTAAGAGGGGTAGCAGGATGCTGGATAATTATCTGATAATCCATAAAAGTATTTTGCCGGAGTACTATGAAAAAGTGCTCCAGGCCCGGAGACTGCTGGAGGACGGAAAGGTGCACGAGGTAAGCCAGGCCGTCAAGCAGGTGGGTATATCCCGCAGCACCTATTACAAGTATAAGGACTTTATCCTTGAGCCTACGGATATTGCCGGAGGCAGGAAAGCGGTGCTGTCCATGATGCTCACTCATGAACAAGGCGTGCTCAGCGCCCTGCTTTTGGAGATATCCAGAGTTGGATGCAGTGTTTTGACCATTACTCAGAGCCTGCCCATCAGGGGCAAGGCCAGTGTCACTATGTCCCTGGATATAAGCAGCATGGACACTACGCTGACGGAGCTGCTGAAGAAGATAGAACACACTCCCGGCGTGGAGCAGCCCAGACTGGTAGCCGTAGAGTGAGAAAGGGATAGGTCTTATAGGGGACAAAGGAGGACAATATGAAAAGAAGCGACAGAGAGTACAAAAATTATGTATCTATCCTGAAGGAGGAACTTCTGCCCGCCATGGGCTGCACCGAACCGGTGGCTGTGGCTTATGCCGCAGCAAAGGCCAGAGATGTGCTGGGCTGTTTCCCTGAGCGCTGCGAGCTCTATGTCAGCGGCAACATAATCAAAAATGTCAAAAGCGTCGTAGTTCCCAACACCAGCGGACTGAAAGGTCTGAAGGCTGCTGCTGCCGCAGGAATAGTGGCAGGAAAAGCCGAGCTTCAGATGAGCGTCATTGCCGAGACAGATCCTGAGGATATTCCTAAAATTCAAAAGTATATAGACGAGCACGAGATACATATAGAACGTAAAGAAGGCGGCAGTGCCCTGTATATTGAGGTCATCCTGGAAGGGGAGGGCCACAGCAGCAAGGCCGTTATCAGCGACTACCATACCAATATAGTCCTGCTGGAAAAGGATGGGGCAGTGGTATTCCAAAAGGCTCCTGAGCTGCGTTCCAGCTTTGCTTCAGACCACAGCCTCATGAGTCTTGAGAGCATGTGGGACTTTATAAATACTGTGGAGACAGAGGATATAAGCGACTTGCTGGACAGCCAGATAAACTGCAACAGCGCAATTTCCAAAGAGGGACTGGAGAAACCCTGGGGTGCCCAGATAGGCCGAATATTGATAAAAAATGCCAATGACACCAAGACCCGGGCCATGGCCAGGGCTGCCGCCGGTTCCGACGCCCGTATGAGCGGTTGTGAAAAGCCGGTAGTCATAGTGGGCGGCAGCGGCAACCAGGGCCTTACCGTCACCATGCCGGTGCTGGAATACGCCGAGCGCCTTGGCAGCAGCCGGGATAAGCTGTATAGGGCCTTGGCTCTGGCAAACCTCATGGCGGTATATCTCAAAAAGGATATTGGCCGTCTTTCGGCCTACTGTACCGCCGTCACCGCCGGCGTTGGCGCCGGCTGTGCCGTTGCTTATCTGGACGGAGGCACCCTGGAGGCAGTGCGTCACACCATAGTCAATGACCTTGCCGTTCTTTCAGGCATGTTCTGCGACGGGGCCAAGCCCTCCTGCGCTGCCAAGGTGGCCAATTCCGTAGGTGCCGGAATCATGGGATATGAGATGTACAAAAACGGCCAGAGCTTTAACGGAGGCGACGGATTCCTTCAGTCCTCCGCTGATGATACTATAGACGCCGTGGCCGAGATCGCCCGGGAGGCTATGACCGAGACCGACAAGAAACTACTGGACATTATGGTCTCAAGTTCCAACAAGGAGCAATAAGCCTGTCACCAGCAGCACGGATGGAGAATCTTGTATAAATCTGTACTGACTTAATATAGAGACTCCCCGGCAGGAATCAATGTCAGATTTCTGCCGGGGAGTTTAATCAGATAGAAAATCAAACATTATGTAAACTAAAATCAGGGGCTCACTTTTTTGCTTTGGTGTTGGAGTATA
>CALWYF010000094.1 GCA_944385705.1 uncultured Oscillospiraceae bacterium
CACCAGCCTGCTGCTGGTATTTCTGGAGCGGGGCGCCAGCGAGATCTCCACCGACTTCGGCCTCAACCAGTCTTTCTCCGACATTATCACCGGTATCATACTGTTTTTCATAATCGGCTGCGAATTCTTCATCAACTACAAGATAAGCTTCCGCAAAGCAGCCGGGAAGGAGGACTAAGCCATGTTCGATCTCGTCTCCTTTATCCCCAGAGCCGTGATGCAGGGCATCCCCCTGCTGCTGGGCTGCACCGGCGAGACCCTCACCGAGAAGTCCGGCAACCTGAACCTGGGCCTGCCCGGCGTCATGTATGTGGGCGGTATCTCCGGGGTCATCGGCTCCTTCCTCTATGAGCAGTCCCTGGCCAGCCCCGAGGCCATTAACGGCTTTCTGGCCGTGTCCATTCCTCTGGTCTGCTGCCTGCTGGGCTCCCTGCTCATGGGCCTGCTCTACTGCTTCCTCACCGTCACCCTCCGGGCCAACCAGAACGTCACCGGTCTTGCCATGACCACCTTCGGCGTGGGCTTCGGCAACTTCTTCGGCGGCTCCCTGATAAAGCTCACCGACAGCGAGGTGCCCTCCATCGCCCTCTCCGCCACCAGCGCCTACTTCAGCCGCTCCCTGCCCTTTGCCGACAGTCTGGGCTGGTTCGGTCAGGTCTTTCTCAGCTACGGTTTCCTGGCCTACACCGCCATTATTATCGCCTTCATCTGCGGCTACATTCTCAAGCGCACCCGCATCGGTCTTCAGCTGCGGGCCGTGGGCGAAAGCCCCAACACCGCCGACGCCGCCGGCATCAATGTCAACCGCTACAAGTACGTGGCCACCTGCGTGGGCTGCATGATAGCGGGTCTGGGCGGCCTTTACTACGTCATGGACTACGCCTGCGGCGTCTGGTCCAACGACGCCTTCGGCGACAGGGGCTGGCTGGCTCTGGCTCTGGTCATCTTCACCATCTGGAAGCCCAATGTGGCCGTCTTTGCCTCCATCCTCTTCGGCGGGCTCTACATCCTCTATCTCTTTATCCCCACGGGTATGAACCTGGCGGTGAAGGAGCTGTACAAGATGCTGCCCTATGTGGTCACCATTATAGTGCTGGTCATCTCCTCCATGCGCAACAAGCGGGAGAATCAGCCCCCCGCCTCCCTGGGCCTGGCCTACTTCCGAGAGGAACGCTGAAGCGATATTTAGACAGATTAATACCCCCGGAGTCACGGGGGTATTATTTTGTCTCTGATTCAATATCCATTTTTAAACAGCACTTTATAAGAAGTTCCCAGGAACAAAACTGTCAAAAACCTAATTATTCCGAATAAGAACCTGGACATGGTCACTCCCTATACTCTTCTGTGAGTATAAGCTCGCCTCGCCCATTTATCACTATTCCGGCCCACTCCAGTATTGCAGCAATCACAAAGACCGGGTCAAAAACTGAATCTCCGGTTTTTTTGCCCCTGCTTATGGCTATAGCTCCTACAACAGTGTTTTCTCCGCAGTTCTCTTCACCCAACTTAAAATTCCTGCCGTTGCCTTTCCGTGCCCGGCCGCCCTGCTTTTTGAGTAACTCAACGATAACATCAAATACCGTATATTCATAGGGAGGAGTCAGCGGCAACTTATCACTGGTAAAGGATTTACCGTCCGCTCCAGCGTATATCTCACAAGGGAGGCCTCTAGCCGTATACACCGTAACATGACCACCGGCTTCCTTTAATTTCCTTTTTATTATCTCCGACGCCTTTCTGCTGGTATAGTCGATCTTCATTCCGCTCATATCCATTTCTTTCTGCTCCTTCTCCTCATCATTCAGCTTCAACGCCGTCAGCAGTTCATCCAGCCTCTTTTTTACAGTTGGAAAAGACATTTTCAAATCTGCCTGCACTTCCTTTAAGTTTCCCCTACATTTCAGAAAAGAGATAAGCAGTGTATATTGCTCAGAGCTAAGGCAGTCAAATTGGCTCATCCCAAAGTCGTTCTTTAATTCCAATCCGCAACAGGTACAAGATAACGCGGAAATCGTCAGCGGTCCCTCGCATATGGGACATTTTGAAATCATCCTGGACACATCCTTCACCTCTGGTCTGAACATATCATTAGTTTGACTATTTGTCAATATAGATTTAATTTTATTAAATACTATTTTTAATTCTTCTCCACAAAATATAGTCAGGACCACCCGTAAAACGGGTGGCCTGCACAAGCCCTATAAGGGCATAGTATTGGCCGCGCCTCAAGGCGCGGTGAAACGGTCTGCCGACCGCATAGGCTTACGAGCGGCCCCACCAAGTGGGGCTGCTTTTATTTGCTCTTTTTAGCTGGCTCACCCGTAAACGGGTCATAGTATTCCTTTATCGACATCTGGTCGCTTATCCTATCTTCTGCCAGTTGATTCCTGATGTACTGTGCAATCGCTTTCTTGTTCCTGCCTACTGTATCCACATAGTATCCTTTACACCAAAACTGCCGGTTTCCATACTTATATTTCAGATTGGCGTGTCTATCGAATATCATTAGTGAACTTTTACCTTTGAGATATCCCATAAA
>CALWYF010000095.1 GCA_944385705.1 uncultured Oscillospiraceae bacterium
CGCCGGTCGCCGGTGTGGCTGGCCTTTGTGGTGCTGCCTGTTTTCCCGGCCATCCTGGGCACCATGAACTATCTGGGAAACCTGGGGCTGCTGCAAAGCGAGTGGTACAGCCTGTGGAGCCAGCACACCCTGTTCTCCTCCATGTTTTTCCTGCCGGCCCTGCTGGGGGTGTTCTGCGCCTGGCAGTGGCGGCTGGAGCACACGGACCACAACTGGAACAGTTTTCTCACCGCCCCGGCGCCGGTGGGGGACCTGTGCCTTGCCAAACTGATCTGGGCGGCGGTCATGTCCCTGCTCTCCCAGGCCTGGATCGGGGCGCTGTTTATTATCAGCGGGAAGTTGGTGGGCCTCGCCGGTCCCATCCCGCCGGAGCTGCTCGGGTGGCTGGCGTGCGGGGCCGTGGGCGGCGTATCGGTGTGTGCAGTGCAGCTCTATTTCAGCCTCGTGATCCGGGCTTTCGCCCCGCCGGTGGCCTTTGGCCTGATCGGCGGCATCGCAGGGCTGATGGTCACGGCCCAAGGGTTCGGGTATGCCTTCCCGTACTCCCTACTGTGCATCGGGATGCGGGCTAACAACCCGAATATGGAGCTGGAGCTGCTGCCCTTCCTGATCTCGGCTCTGGCCTATACCGGGCTGTTCGCCGCCTTTTCGGTGAGATATCTCCGGCGGCACGATGTGCCCGGAGAATAGCAGGAGAGTAAAGACCGGGCTGCCCCTTTATTCAATAAGCACAGTTTCCCTGCGGGATGCTTCGGCATCCCGCTAAGCTTGTCAAAGAAAGCTTTGCTTTCTTTGACAAAAAAGATAGCACTGCGCTCCATGCCTCGGTTGTACGCCAAAGGCGTACAATTCGACACTCCGCTCCGTGAGAAGTGTTTTCCGCGACGTACACGCCGCCGCGGAAAACGATTGAATTTATTTTTTCGCTGTGGCGAAAAAACTCTGCGAGGCTTTTTTGACAGTCCCTGCGGGATGCTTCGGCATCCCGTTTTTATATGTGAATATATCTGAAAACTGTGTATAAATATGACAGACAGATGTCATGTTCATGTGGTATAATAGAAAAAAAGGAAAGGCGGAGCTGCTGGAGCCGGAAGAACTGCGCCGGGACTTGGGAGCTCTGGCCAAAGCCCTGGCAGTGCGGTACAAAAGGAGAGACTGACATGGCATCTCATGCGGACTTTGTAGACTATGTGGCCGAGCAGCTGGGGGAGGCCGGGAGCATCCGCAGCCGGAAGATGTTCGGAGAATACGGCCTCTACTGCGACGGGCTGTTCTTTGCCGTCATCTGTGGGGACCAGCTTTTTGTAAAGCCTACCCCGGAGGGGGAGGAGGCTTTCCCGGAACTGCCCAAGGCTCCGCCTTATGAGGGCGCCAAGGACTATATTTGGGTGGAGGACGTGGATGACCGGGAAACCCTCATCGCCCTCACCCGGCTCACTTGCCTGGCCCTGGAAAAACAGCCGAAGAAAAAAGGAGGAAATGACTGTGGCCTTTGACTACAAGAAAGAATATAAGGAGTTCTATATGCCGCCGAGAGAGCCGGGCATCGTCACTGTGCCTGCCATGAATTTTCTGGCAGTGCGGGGCCGGGGTGACCCGAATCAGGAGGGCGGGGCCTACAAGCAGGCCATAGGCATGCTCTATGCCGTAGCCTTTACCATTAAAATGAGCAAGCTGGGCAAGCACGCTCTGGAGGGATACTTTGACTATGTGGTGCCGCCTCTGGAGGGATTGTGGTGGCAGGAGGGCATCCTGGGGGTAGACTATACCCGCAAGGAGGATTTTCAATGGATATCCCTTATCCGCCTGCCTGAGTTTGTGAGCCGGGAGGCCTTTGACTGGGCCGTAGGAGAGGCCGCCGAAAAGAAACAGCAGGACTTTTCCACGGTGGAGTTTTTCACCTGGGAGGAGGGGGTCTGCGTCCAGTGCATGCACATAGGCCCCTATGATGACGAGCCCGCAACCGTGGCCGCCATGGAGGAGTACGCCGGGGCTTTGGGCTATGTTTTGGATTTCAGCCAGGGCCGCTTCCACCATGAGATATATCTCAGCGATGCCCGCCGCTGCAAGCCGGAGAGACTGAAAACTGTCATCCGGCAGCCGGTTAAGAAATCGGGGATATGAGCTGCTTGCCAGGAGGTTTTATGGTTATACAGGAGCAGAGGGAAAACAAAATCCGCCGCTGGTTTTCCATGTGGCTGGACAGGCAGGACGGCGGCATCGGGGAACTCTTTGCCCCTGATGCAGTCTACATCGAGAGCTGGGGGCCGGAGTATCACGGCATGGAAAAGATAAAGCTGTGGTTTGATGAGTGGAACACCCGGGGAAGGGTGGACCGCTGGGACATCCGGCAGTTTTTCCACAAGGAGGACCAGACTGTGGCGGAGTGGACTTTCCGCTGCACCATGGCGGACGGCAGCACCCAGAGCTTTGACGGTCTCTCCCTGGTGCGCTGGAACGAGGCGGGACAGATATGTCTCCTACAGGAATTCGGCTGCAATGAGAACCGCTACGACCCGTATGCAAAAGGCAAAATCCCGGTGTTCCGAGAGGAACAGGCCCTGTGGTTTTAAAGGGGATGAGGCCATGAAAGGTTTTGTACGTACAGTTCATGGAAGCTAAAAATATATGGACACGGCCAGGGACAAGCTCTGCCTTTCGGTAAGCAGACGGACTTGCGAAAGACCGAGGGAAACGGGAGGAGCTAAATTGAGAACCAAAGAAGAAATCTTATTTGAGGAGGCCCCGGTGGGCAGGGCTGTGCTGACTCTGGTGATACCTACCATTATCAGCCAACTTATTACCGTTATCTACAACATGGCGGATACCTTTTTCATAGGGCAGATAGGCGACGCAAACCAGGTGGCTGCCGTTTCCCTGTGTATGCCGATTTTCGTGTTTCTCACCGGCTTTGCAAACCTGTTCGGCATCGGAGGCTCCAGCCTGATGGCCCGCAGTCTGGGGACCGGCGACCATAAAAAAGCAAAACAAACGGCGGCGTTCAGCATCTGGACCGCCGCCGCAGTGTCGCTGATCTATGGGCTGGGCCTACTGCTGATGCGGGAAACCCTCCTCCCGATTTTGGGCGCCGATTCCGAGACCTATGATTTCTGCTGTCAATATATGTTCTGGGCCATTACCCTTGGTGCCCTGCCGACGGTGATGAATCAGGCCCTGGCCCACCTGGTACGCGCTGCCGGGCACGCCTCCCAGGCCAGCTTCGGAGTGGCCCTGGGCGGCGTCATGAATATCTTGCTGGACCCGATCTTTATCTTCACCTTTCGGCTGGAAGTCGCCGGGGCGGCAATAGCCACCATGCTCTCCAATGTGCTTGCCATGCTCTACTATCTTGTTTTGCTGGGGCGCAAGAGCTATGCCCATGACATTTCCTTCAGCCCCAGGTATTACACCTGGGGAGCCGGTATCCCCCGGGAGGTGCTTCTGGTGGGCCTGCCCAGCTTCTTGATGAATATGATGGGCGTGTTCTCCAACATCACCATCAATAAGCTTATGTCCGGCTATTCCAACGCCGCCGTGGCGGGCATCGGCGTGGCGAAAAAAATCGATATGCTCAGCTTCGCCATTGCCACCGGCATGTCCCAAGGTGTGCTGCCCCTGATCGCTTACAATTATTCGGCCAGGAATATAAAACGCATGAAGGCCGCACTCAAGACGGATTTCCTGTTCAGCTTCCTCACTGCCCTGGTGGGGACTGTTTTCCTGTTCACCTGCGCCGGCCCTATAGTAAGGGCCTTTATCGACGACCCCGAGACAGTGAGCTACGGAGGCCTATTTCAGAAGATCATCTGCATAACCGGTCCCTGCATTTCTGTCACCATGCTGGCAATAACCAGCTTTCAGTCTGTGGGGAAAAAAGTACAGCCCATGGTGCTTTCGCTGCTGCGCAAGGGCGGACTGGATATCCCGTTCATGCTGCTGCTGAACCATTTGCTGGGCGTAAAGGGCATCGTCTGGGCCACGCCAATTGCCGATATGGGTGCCATGCTGGCGGCAATATCCCTGTTCATACCTTTCTGGCGAAAGCTGGACTCGGAAGCCCGGCTGAAACAGGCTTAAAAGTGAAAAAAGGCAAAGCAAAAGCAGCCCCGCCATACGGGGCTGCTTTTGCTTTGCAGCGGGCAGTAACCTGCTTGCGGTACAGGTACAGCCGGACTTATACCCTTGCCCGGCCCTGGCAGAAGCAGACCTTTACAGGAGGACCTGACGGCCTGCCCCGGCCGTGGACCGGGGAGTTTAAGATTGGTTTTTTCTAAATGTGGGTGTCTCGCTCTATCCGGTCATAGTGCTTTTGCAGCAAGGGCTCTATAGCGGCGGTCAGCTTCATATCCAGATTAAAGAAATATACCGTAAAGGTGACTGCAAACAATGCCAGCAATACCAGCAGCAGCTTGACCAGCAGCTTTTTAACTTTGCACATGGTTTTTCCTCCTTACAGCTTACCAGGAATCCTCATCCGGCAGGATCTCCAGGGACGGGTCGATGGGCTCCTCACGGAATACGGTACGCATATAATTGTTTACCTGATCTCTCACTCCCTGGCGGGATATGACTCTGGGGTCAAAGAGGTCGTGGCCAACCCATACCAGATGGATGCCCCGGGCTCTGGACATCTCCTCAAACTGGCCGTGGAGGCCGTCAAGAGCCTTGCAGCTCATATGCTCCCACAGGATGACCATGTCGGCGTTGAACTGCTCGCAGAACTCCCACAGCTCATCCAGCAGCACCTTGTAGCCGCCGTGGGTACGGTTTCTCATTATCATGTTCTCCGTGAGCCAGGCCATGTCGTAATAGGCCTGCTCCCGGTTTTCGGGAGTGTCTTCCTCTGCGATGACCTTGGTGGAGACCATGGACAGCATATCCGTCAGGGGGACTATGCCCCAGCAGTTGAGCAGCCACACCAGGAAGTCCATATAGAAATGAGACTGGACGCCCCAGACTATGGCTCTGTGCCGGTATTCCCGGGCAGCCCGCTTCTTTGCCCGGAAAGCCCGCTCTGCCAGGGCGCTTATCTTCTTGTCCGCCTTAACGAAGGCAGGCACCTTGCCGCAGATGGCCATGTAGTTGGTCTCGGTGTACAGGGCCAGGTTGGAGCCGAACACCTGGGGATAGTCGGTCTTGCTCATCTCCAGCCAGCTCAGGCGCTGGGCCGTGGAGAAGTTCACTCTCTTGGCGCACTCAAAATAGTACTTCCAGTCCCACTTCTCCCCCGTGTGCTTTTCGATAAAGGCAATGGCGTTGCGTATCTCCTGGGCGGCATATTCCTGCACGTCGTCCTCCCGGTGGCGCAGGGGCGCCGCCAGCTGGAAGCAGGGTATTCCGTCCTCAAGCTCCAGACGCTTGGATATGACACCGTTGCCCAGCAGAGAACCGTCGCAGGTGGTGTTGCACTGGATGGCGCAGGCTCCCAGCACCGGGGCATCGTCGTCTATGGACACTCCCGCCTCCATCTCCGGCATGGGGCACACGTCTCCCGCAAGGCCGAATTCCTGGGCCACATCTATGTAGTGACAGGCAGCTTTCTGGTTGAGAAGCACCGGGATATAGCTGGACACGGTCTCCCGGCTCAGGCCCTTCAGAGTGGGGAAGCCCATCATAACAGCCGTCATCTCGTTTTCATCCACCAGGACGACTTTCTTGGAAAACTCCTTGTCGTTGCCTATCCGGCGGTCGCCTCTGAACAGAGAATCCAGCAGCTTGGCCACATCCTCCACCACCAGGTCCTGCTCGATATGGGCGATGCGCAGGTATTCCTGCCTCAGTCCCTGGGTGTGCCGGTCCACCATCATGGGCACCGCCAGATAGTTGGCCATCCACCTGTAGCGGAACATGGCTTTGACGTTTCTGGGTTTGATTATGAATTTGCCCAAGGTAAGCATTATAAACAGCCACCTGGAGTAATCGTACATGGTGTCTGCCAGACCCCGCCATTCCCGGCGTTTTCTCACTTTGCCATTGGTGTAAAAATCACCCAGCCGGTCTGCTCCTATAGCCTTTGCCATTACTTCCCACCTCCCTGTATATTCTTTATCTCAATGCTCTCCACAAAAGCCTGGATACGGGTGCGCATCTGGCCGGAGGTGCCTATGCAGTAGGGCCGGTCCACAGACAGCACCGGGTATCCGTAATCGTCATGAAGGATGTGGGAGCCCAGCATCCGCTCATAGGCCCAGGGGTCGCAGAATTTTATCTGTTCGTAGATAATGCCGTCGGCCTTGTAGTCCTTGGCCAGCTGATTGACCAGAGCCCGGCGGCCCAGCATCTTCTCCATGTTCATCATTCTGGGGCACTGGCAGCTGTACATGTAGTGGCGGCAAACCTGGGTGAGGGCATCCTCGTCGTCCTTCAGCTCTATGGGGTTGCGCCCGGGAATGGAGCCCAGGCAGAACCTGTCGGCGCAGACATAGGCTCCGCAGTCCTCCACCAGCTTTATGTAGTCCACATCGTCTATCTCCGAGCCGGTGACCACCACTCTGGCCCGGTAGGCCTTCTCCTCCGGTTCCCTGGTCTTCAGCTCCTCCAGAGTCTCCCGCAGCTTATCCACGATAAGGTACTTGGGGGCAACATAGGTGGCCAGGGTGATTATATGGAACTCATATCCGGTTATCCGGGGCCGCTCCTCCTTGCGGAAATCCCCTATCTCCCGGATGAGACGGCAGACCTCGTTGTGCTCCGCCACCGCTTTTCTGATGGCGGCGTCGGAGACGTCCAGCCCGTAATTCTCGCTGAGGGGTTTGAGGATGTGATTCTTGCACTGGAGAACATAGAGGTTCAGCCCATTGTCGTCAGCCTTCATGGGTATCTCCATGTACTGGAAAAAGAACTTGGGTTTGTCCTTGCCCATGGTCTTGAGAAGCTCCATGTTTTCCACAGCCCGGTTCATCATGGTGCAACCGTCCGGGGTGATTATGCAGTCGGCAAAATTGAAGCCGCCCTCGATGGCCCGCTCCAGCAGGGCTCTGCTGTATTCGCAGAGAAAGCTGGTCATGTAGTATGTGCTCATTTCCATGGAGCCGGTACGGGGAGCTCTGAGTCTTGCGGAAAAGGCCCCCGGAAGGTTGAGCAAAGGCTCGGGAATATTTTCGCATGTGTAGGCCACACAGATTTTGCCGTCGTGCCGGGCCTCTTTGATCAGCTGGTTTTCTGCATCCTGGAGCAGGTGCTCGAAGTAAATAAGATGCTTAAGATCTTTCATCGTTTCCCCTCTTTCAGATTGGTTGTTTCCCGGAGCATTGGTACGTTCAAATTTTAACTCAGGAATATTTTATAGTAATTGCCAAAACTAATCAATAGAAATATTCAAAATTTATACACTTTACATTAAATTGTACAGTTTTCTTCCAACTGAAAGTTCGCCCTGTTTGTACATATGTCAGAGAATTGACTATAGAATTTTTTACTTTTTCATGTATAATTTTAATATATGAGTCCTGGCGGCCGGCCGGACTGGGGTGTGCACTGAGCTCCGCCGGTTTGAACAGGTTCGTGCTGAAAAGTATCTGTAAGAAGGAGGCAACGCATAAATATGACAAGAGACGAAAAAATATTCAAGCTTGCAAAAGTTATAACCGACCGTAAGGAAATCCTCCTAGGCTTGGAGAAGATGTCCACCGAGGCCCCGGAATATTGGGGAATAAACGCCGCCCTTTCTTTTATTGAAAAGCTGTATGACAAGAAGCTGTCCGACGATGTGCTGGATATTCTGCTGACCATGAAAAAGCGCAAACCCCAGACCTTTGAGCAGATAGCCGCCAAGAACCCTTCCTATGACAAAGAATATCTTGAAAAAGCTCTGAAGGCAGTCAGCGAATGTGGCCTTGTAGAGTACCACTGGGAGAACCTGGACGGCAAGAACCCCAATCATGAGAAGCGCTGGGTCCTGGATATGTTCGTCCCCGGCAGCGCCGAAATCATGATGATACATAAGGACCATGCGGACATGTTCCCGGAGATCGCAGACTTCTTCGAGCGCATGGCATATCTGCCTCTGGCGGGGATTACCGAGCTGGTGCCCCCCGGCGGCGCAGGCATAGGCATGCACGTCATCCCTGTGGAGAAGGCTATCCCCGCCCAGTGCGGCTCCGTGGATATAGAGCATCTGTCCCACTGGCTCAAAAAGTATGAGGGCCAGATAGGCGTCTCCGTCTGCTCCTGCCGCAAGCAGCAGCGCATGAGAGGCGAGGGCTCCGGCGATATCGAAGGCGAGTGGTGCATAGGCGTGGGCGATTTTACCCGCTACTGCCGGGAGACGGGCCACGGCCGGGACATCACCTATGAAGAGGCCATGGAGATTTTGCAGAAGGCTGAGGACAGAGGCTATGTCCACCAGGTCACCAATATTGACGGTGAGAACAAGATCTTCGGTATATGCAACTGCGCCGTGGGCGTGTGCAACGCCCTGCGCACCTCCCAGCTGTTCAACACCCCCAATCTCTCCCGCAGCGCCTATGTGGCGGAGAGCGACGGAGAAAAGTGCGTGGCCTGCGGCAAATGCGTGGAGACCTGCCCCGCCGGCGCAGTCCGCCTGGGTCAGAAGCTCTGCACCAAGCAGGGCCCCATTCAGTATCCCCGCCATGAGCTGCCCGACGATGTGAAGTGGGGCGAGGACCACTGGAACAAGAACTACAGAAACGAAAACGGCATCATTCAGACCTGGCCCACCGGCACCGCCCCCTGCAAGACCGCCTGCCCTGCCCACATAGCCATTCAGGGCTATATCAAGATGGCAGGCGAGGGCCGTTACAAGGATGCCCTGAAGCTAATCAAAAAGGACAATCCCTTCCCCGCCGTCTGCGGCTCCATCTGCCGTAAATACTGCGAGGACGCCTGCACCAGAGGCACCGTGGACCAGGCCGTCAGCATAGATGAGATAAAGAAGTTCATTGCCGAGCAGGATATGAAGGATGAGCACCGCTACATTCCACCCATGAACTCCTGCACTCACGAGCCTTTTGACCAGAAGGTGGCTATTATCGGCGCCGGTCCCGCCGGCATGTCCTGCGCCTACTTCCTGGCCATTGAGGGCTATAAGCCCACCGTGTTTGAAAAGGAGCCGGTGCCCGGCGGCATGATGGTAAACGGCATTCCCAACTTCCGTGTGGATAAGACCATAGTCAATTCCGAAATCGACGTGCTCAAGGAGATGGGCGTGGAGTTCAGATGCGGCGTGGAAGTGGGCAAGGACGTCACCATCCAGCAGCTGCGGGACCAGGGCTATAAGGCCTTTTACGTGGCAGTGGGTCTCCAGAAGGCTTCAAAGCTGGGCATTGAGGGCGAAGACCTGGCCGGAGTCCAGGGCGGCCTGGATCTGCTGAGAGCCGTAAACAAGGGAGAGACAACTTCTCTGGAGGGAGACACACTGGTCATCGGCGGCGGCAACGCAGCTGTGGACGTGGCCCGCACCGCCCTGCGCCTGGGCAGCGGCAAGGTGAGCATGTACTGCCTGGAAAAGGATGAGGAGATGCCCACCGTGGCCGAGGAAAAAGACGCGGCAATAGAGGACGGCGTAGCCATTAACAACAGCTGGGGCCCCAAGCGTATCCTGGGAGAGAACGGCAAGGTCACCGGTGTGGAGTTCATGCGCTGCCTGTCGGTGAGAGATGCCTCCGGTAAGTTCAGCCCCCGCTATGACGAGAACGAAACCATAGTCGTGCCCTGCTCCAATGTGCTGGTGGCCATCGGTCAGCGCTCCGATTACGGCGCTCTTCTCTCCGGCACCAAGGCCGAAACTCCCGACGGAAAGCTCATAGCCTGCGACCAGGTCACCTTCCAGTCTGCCGAGCCGGACATCTTTATCGGCGGCGACTGCGCTACCGGACCCATGTACACCATCGACGCCATTGCCACCGGCCGGGAAGGCGCCGTATCCATCCACCGCTTTGTCAATGTGGGCCAGAACCTGACCCTCCACCGCAATACCCGCAAGTTCAAGGAGCTGGATAAGAACAACGTGCTCCTGGGACCCGACAGCTACAAGAAGCCCGCCCGGAACCTGCACCGCATAGACAAGGCAAAGGTGCGCACCATGAGCGACGAGCGCCTCACCTTCACCGAGGAGCAGATCAAGTCCGAGGCTTCCCGCTGCCTCAGCTGCGGCAGAAGCGTTGTGGACCCCAACAAGTGCATAGGCTGCGGCATCTGCACCACCAAGTGCGAATTTGACGCTATCCATCTCCGCCGTCTGCGTCCCGAGTGCACCCACATGGTGCCCGCCGAGGATAAGTTCAAGGAGATCATCCCCTACGCTGCAAAGCGCCAGGTAAAGATCATCAAGAAAAGCCTTCAGAATAAATAAATCCATTCAGTTTTAAATCGATGCAGGCACAGGGAAAATCCTGTGCCTGCATTAAAAGCAAGAAAGGACCGAGAATGCACGAGCTGAGTATAGTTACCTATGTGATTCGCCAGGTGGAGGAGCTTGCAAAGGAGAATGAACTGACAAAGGTCAATTCCGTGACCCTGGAGTTCGGCGAGGTTTCGGGGATAGTCCCGGAGTATCTGGTGGACTGTTGGAACTGGTATGCAAAGCAGACGCCGCTTATCGAGGGCGCCCAGCTCATAACCGAGACCATCCCCGCCGTTACCTGGTGCGACGACTGTAAAAAGACATATCCCACTGTGAAATTCGGCAAGACCTGCCCTTACTGCGGCAGCGGCAATACCTGGCTGCATCAGGGCAGTGAGATGAATATCAAACAGATTGAGGCTATGTAGGAAGGAAATCTCCGCTGCCGGGGGAAAAGATATGCCTCTCTAACTATAAGGCGGCATAAAAGTAAAAATCATAAAAGGGCGCTTTGCAGATTATCCTTCTGCAAAGCGCCCTTTTCCTTATGTTCCCTTTTGTACCTGCCGCACAAAAGGGAACATTCTGCACGAACTGCTACCGTAAGGAGGAAACACGTACTCATCCCCTTTGGCCGGATTATTGAGCGAAGGGATTCACTAATTTGGGGTATGAAAGGCAGACTGAATATGGTACAATCAAAAAGTCATATATAACTTTTCCCCTATGGGAAAGAGCTTGACAATATCCGAAAAGCCGAAAAAATTAAAGACCTGAAGTTTTATGAAGGGATATATAAGAGATGACCAAAATACTATTCGTTTGCCACGGCATGGTATTAACCTAAGCCCGGAAACCCTTGATATATCAAGCTTTTTTCGATTTTGACCACCTGATTTTACGACACTTTTACGACACAAAAGCCGGGCTATGATGGAATTTGTCGTAAAAGGAGCAAAAAACATGCGAAAAACAATCATGGAAAATGGCTTGGAATACACCCTCGTTGGGGACTATTTTCTGCCCAATTTAGTCCTTACTGAAGAACTTCGTCCCATCAGAAAATGGGGCAGATTGCACCGGGAGTATCTGAAACAGGAGCACCCGATCCTGTTTGAAAGCTTGATCCTCAATGGTCGACTCTGGACATATCTGGCGGACCTGAACGAGCAGGCACAGGAGCGTATACTCCTGATTACGGAGCAGATGAAGGCAGCTGAGGACGTAACGGAGGATTTGAAAGCCGCTGACCCGATGGCATGGGTCAGAGCTATGAACAGCATTCGTAACCGCGCAGAGGAGATTATCCTCCACGAACTGATCTACGGGGAGGGTGCAGTATGAGAATCCTTGAGGAATTCTGGTACGGCAATATCGAGCCGACAGAGTACGATACCTCCTGTAAGGAATATAAGAAGCTGCAGGAACTGATCTGCAGAAATGAAGAAAAACTCCGGGCAACCATGACGGATGAACAGAAGGAACTGTTTGAGAAGTACACGGATTGCATGCATGAGTTTCAAACCATCACAGATTGCCTGACCTTCCAGAACGGCTTCAAACTGGGAGCCAGAATGATGCTGGAGGTCATGGAGGAATAACTGAACATAGCGCAGCGCCCATCGGTCTGATGTGACCGATGGGCGCTTTTTTGTTTCTGAAATTACTGATTCATTTGCTGTAGAAGCAATTGACACGCTTCTGTTTTTAAGGAATCTGCTTTGGAGATCATTTCCCATGCAGTAGTAACCCTGTCGTACTCGAATCCTATTTGAGGAGGAAGAATGAATTTTTCGACATCCTCTGGATAGACTGCATCTACAACGGAACCGCAAGCAACTGCGGAAAGCTGAGCTTGGACAATTGGGTGTGAAAAGGCGAGGTAGAGGTATCCCGGATGAATACCGGGATTGGCTTCTATACGTCCAACATGCCCGCTTGCAAACCAACCGTCTCTGTTTTCAGTAATTATCACAGGCGTACCCAATCTTCCCTCAACACGTCCATCAGCAGGATATGCAATCCAATTTTTCTGCAATCTAAAACTGCTGTATTTTTCGGAAGAAGATTTGGGCAAATATTTAAGCCCTACAGCTTGGTTTTGAAGTAACTGGCGACCAGAGAGTGTTGGCAACCCATACTCTTTTTCAACATAGTTTGTTTTGTTTCGCCCGCCGGGCTTATGTGTTTTGGCCACTGTAGACAATTGGACTCCACCAACGGCGCGGAGCTTTTCGATAGCATCGAGAGTAGTCCAATCATAGTATGCGGCATCTATGCGAGTTCCATTTCCGTTGAATATATTCTTAAAGGAAACATTCCAACCATTACGGAGAGGGGCTGTTGTTTTATAGGTGCCAATCGCTGAGCAGTATTCTTCTTTGCAGTGGACCAATTCCATGCGTGCTTGTGAGTACAATTCATGGGACTTCTTCATGAGGGCAGAGGCATCTTCAAATACCTTTTCACTAAAAACGGGAATGCGCAAATCTCTAATATCATCTGCAATGAGATGATCAATTACTGATCCTGTTTTACTTGAATGTAACAACGCTTGTCCGACCCAAGTGTTCAAAAAAGCGTATACATAGAACCTTGTGTCAGGATCATCAATCGTAATTCGCATCAGGTCGCTTCCGAAGACAAACGATTCCAGATACTGATCCGAGATAACAAGGGGGCCCAAGTTTCTGCCAGAACATGTCTGAAGTATGGTGCCAGAAGGAACTTTAAGCTTATCAATCGGATTCTTATGGCTCGATAGTTGTGCTCGTGGTTCTGGAAGAAATTCCAAAATATCATACGGTTGCAAATATGGAACGGATTCTTCTCCATCACCAGCATACACTAAGATGTTTCTGTTTGGTTGCCATACAGTTACAACCTCTTTATCCCCTAAATGTATATACCTGGGAGATCTCTTTATTGCAGCCTCCACCAATCTGATTGCGATATTTCCTTCTGAAAGATAGTAAGATGAGTCGATCCGACAGCGATTTGACAGTTCGGCTCTGTATACTGTTGATATTTTCATAGCACTTCTTCCTGCCATTTCTTGAAGGCTGTTACAACGTCAGGCATTTCGTCATCGACTACTCTGTCTTTCGTTCCGGCGGAATAAACAACGGTCTTTCCGGTAACAGGATCGATGGCTTCCTCCTGATTATTGACATCAGAAAGAATTTCATTTCCTTCAGCATCTCGCTTGTAAATCGTGGCACCTCGCTTATCGTGTCCGATCTTTTCAGCGACGGCCATAAACACTGGGTAGTCTATATTCCCGCTTTCTGCCAATGCTTTTTCTTCCTTGCTGAATCTCCTAATGAGTACCATTGATGTCTGGGTATCATTTTTGGGCTGGAACAGATCGCGTTGCATATCAACGACCGCGATAAGCTGAGCGTTGGTTAACAACCAAGAACGGACATACTCAAGGGAAGGATTGTTTAGGATGCCGTTAGGAATTACCATTGCCATTTTTCCCGTTCCGGGCTTTAAGAGTTGCACGCAGCGTTCGATGAACAGGATTTCTGGAGGTTGGTTTGTCTGAAGGACGACTTCTCCGTTTTTGTCTTTTCGGATTGAGAGTTTTCCGTTTTCAGCAGCGTCCCAGACTGCAGCCAGTTCATACTGAGATAGAATATTTACATCGTCGATTAAAATATTGGCTCCGAACGGAGGGTTGGTAAAAATTAGGTCGAAACTTCCTAATTGAACAGCAGCGGCAGATTCGGGTTCCCACGTATGAGGGTTTGCTAAACTATTTTCTCTGAACAATCCACCTGCGCCGTCGTTATTCATAACCATGTTCATTTTTGCGGCTCTGACCAAAGCCGGGTTAAGGTCCATGCCGTGGACACACGTAGAAAGATACTCTGCGCGCTTTCTATATAGTTCTTCGATTTCGTAAGAAGTAGGATTATCCGGATCATTCCACAGGGTAGCTTCTTGCTCTCTGAGTGCCTTCAGTGCGTGATTCATTGCGGTAATTAAGAAACCGCCAGTGCCGCACGCAGGGTCAATTACACGCTGATCGGCTTGAGGGTCAAGCATTTCTACGGCCATTCTACATGCGTTTCTTGGTGTAAAAAATTCCCCTCTGTCGCCGCGGAGATTAGAGCCAACAATTTCTTCATATGCAATACCCTTTACATCTACAGGTGATGCCAGCAAAGAGTATCCTTGGAGTTGCGATACAACATAGGCCAAGACATCTGCCGACAGTTCAATCGTGCGTGTCTCGTCACTATTAAAGATTTTGGGATACTTAGCCACAACACGGGTTTGGAACAACTTTTGGATTCGTGTTTTTGTAGCACTCGCTTTCGACTTATCTTTTAATTCAGATGGAGTTACATAGAAATTAATAGTTCCAGAACGCTCGTCTTCGATTTTTGAAAAAATGACCTTGAGCAATTCCCAGAAAGCATCATCCTTGTGCATACCTGCATTTCCGGCAATGTAATTGTGGCACCGCCGAAATGCAAATAACAGATTATCCGCGGTCGCTATCTGAAGGTTCTTGCGTTCTGGTCTGTAGATTTCAGCCTCTGTCTGTCCAAACGAAGGAATTTCAGGGATCTCATCATATACAAATCCTCCGTCCTTTTCTCGCTTGGCAATGCAATACCGTTCGTCGCCGTTTGTCCAAAGGCCGAATTTAGCGTTCAGACAAGCCGCCATGTAAGCTTTGAGTTGTTCGATACCATCTTTTTTTCCATGCGGATTTGTTTTTGCCTTCTTTGCTTCTATGAGGATGTATGCATTTTCTTGCTTGTGCGGTTTGTTTTCCTCGAAGACCACAACATCAACACGCTTGCTTGCCGACCCGACTTTAATTGATACCTCTGGTTTGCAGCTATCAATCGGATACTTATACTGGCGGACGAGAGCTTTTTCAATATTCTGTCTAACATACTCCTCGGGAGTATCATTTACAAATCTTTTGGTCAGGAAGTCCAGTATTTTGCCATCAGGAATGGACATGATCGTAGTAATAGACGGGGTTTGATTCTTTGATTCAGCCATATCAATTTCTCCTCTGTTAAGAATGGTGGTTAGATGTCCAAATTTTCTTTTTCCTTCAGCCGTATATATCTATCGTATGAAATGATGACGGCTTGCGGCTTGTTTTGCTTATTTACAATAACGACCTTATCCTTTTCTTTGATATCGGTAAAGATTCGAGATGCTTGGCCGCGCAGGAATTCCGTTATAGAGTGATATTCCGGTATTGTAAATCGCTGTATTTTTGCCACATAACCACCTCCTTGGTCGCATGGATAGCTCTCATAAATCATACCAAAAGTAATTACTTTTGTCAACTTAAATAATATAATAAAAATACAATTAAAAGTAATTACTTTGCGGTTGATTGGATGTTATTGTAGAAAACTTAAAGTTCCCATCGGACAATGACCAACAGGTACTTTCTTGTGCTAAATTGTATTCTTATTGTTGTAAAAACGCTATATTGGTGATATAATAAGTTCAATCATCTGGTAAAGGAGAGTTGCAGATGCCTTTCAGCTCCGAAATTAAAAATTTCAGATTGTCCCGTCTGATGAACCAAACAGAGTTCGGCAACGCTCTCGGCGTTTCTTTTACAACTGTGAATCGTTGGGAAAACGGCAAGGCCCGTCCCAACATCAAGGCAATGAAAGCTTTGAAGCAGTACTGTGAGGAGAATGATCTCCCCTATGAACCGCTTGAAAAAAGCTGGCGTGAGAACATAATTCAGGAGGGTGCGGTATGATAGACTTCAACAATCTTGAAAAATATAGAGAGAATAACCGCATTGAGGCGAAAAAAGCCACGGGCGGTCTGCCCAGAAGCATCTGGGAGACATACTCCGCCTTTGCCAACACGCTGGGCGGCATCATTTTACTGGGTGTGGAAGAATGGCCTGATAAGACGCTGCACACGGTTGATCTCCCCGACCCCGACAGACTCATCAAGGAGTTTTGGGACATCGTCAACAACCCCAACAAGACCAGCGTGAATATACTGTCCTCTAAAGATGTGTTCGTGCAGGAAGTGGACGGAAATCATATCGTAGTGATCAATGTCCCCCGTGCCGAGCGTTCTTATCGACCGGTCTATGTGGACGGAAATCCGCTGTCCACCTATCGCCGCAATGGTGAGGGTGATTATAAATGCACCAAGGAAGAATATCAGGCCATGGTGCGCGATGCGTCTGTTAAGACACAAGATATGCTGGTTCTGAATGAAATGGACATGAGCGTGTTCAACAAGGAGAGTGTTCGCAGCTATCGCCAGCGGATGCGACTTTCCCGACCCGGTCATGTTTGGGAGGCTTTGGAGGACGAAGACTTCCTGCTGAAACTCGGCGCTGTGGGCATTGGCTCCGACGGCAAGAAGCACCCCACCTCCGCAGGACTTCTTATGTTCGGCAACGAGTATGACATCGTGCGGGAGTATAATGCCTATTTCCTTGATTATCAGGAACAGTACGACGCCGACACCCGTTGGACAGATCGCATTATTTCCTCCTCCGGTGATTGGAGCGGCAATGTATATGACTTCTATTTCCGCGTTTATAACAAGCTGACGCAGGATATCAAAGTGCCGTTCAAAATGGAGGGCGGTGCACGAGTGGATGACACCTCTGTGCATCAGGCTCTGCGCGAGGCTCTGGCAAACTGTCTGGTCAATGCCGACTATTATGGCAGACAGGGTTTGGTGGTCATCAAAAAGCGTGATGGTATCACCATGTCCAATCCTGGTAACTTCCGTATTGAGATCGATACCGCGAAGAGCGGCGGCGTATCCGATCCCCGCAATGGCACTATGCTGAAAATGTTCAATCTGATCGATATTGGCGAGCGCGCAGGCAGCGGCATTCCCAACATCTTCCGCGTATGGCACGAACAGGGATGGACCGCACCGGTGATCTCCGAAAGCTTCGATCCTGATCGGATTATGTTATCACTTGCATTTGAGAAAATCGGCGATAAAAAATCGGCGATAAAAATCGGCGATAAAAAATCGGCGATAAATGCAAAGATGAAAGAAACAATTATTGCCTGCCTTACGGATCGTGCCGAAGCAAAGGCATCTGCAATTGCTGAGCATATTGGATTAAAGCCTTCCCGCACAAGAGATTATCTGAATGAGCTGATTGCAGAGGGAATTGTGGTTGCAGAGGGCAGCAATAAAAACCGTGTATATAAGCTGAAAGCATAATTTTAGCGCCGTCCCTACAGGAGGTGGTTTGCATGAAAAAACTTAAAAGCAATCTCTATGCCAAAGAAAAGATCGTCCTGCGTGATCATCGGCATCAGTCTATAGAGGACGAAAACGGCTATCTGTTTGCACAGGGAACCTACCCTACAAAAATCAAGGCTGAGGATTTGCCCGAATGGTATGTGTACGGCAGGTACTATAAGTGTTTCGGATATTTGTCCGCCAAGGGTGTCGTGGATATGAAATATGTTCCGAGCAAATACAGCAACCACTTCCTGAAGGATGATTTTCTTTTCATCTACTACAACACCCCGATTTCAGAGAAACCTGAGGCAAGCAGTATCATTGATGCGTACACCGGTTATGATGAACGGATTTATGGAAATGAAATCCTTAGCTTTCTTAAAGCTGCGAGGAAGCACTCTGCGTATGATATCTCTGAGATTGTGCAGATGATTCATGATAAAGCTGACTGGATGGTTCAAACATTTCCAGAAGAGTACTCTGATTTTAAGTTCAATGTCCGATCCCTTGAATAGAATCAAACATAATGGATTTATTCGCAACAATTGTGATAAACCCCGATGGGAATGGAGATTTTTATAAAATTTCAAAAAATTTTAGAGCTGTTGGAAAAAATCGTCCCTTCTCATTCCCATCTATTATAGAGGGATAAAACAACTAAGAAATCGAGGTGAACCACATGACAAAATACAGACCTTCCGGCTTTATCGTTGTATTGCCGCAGACCATTATGGAAATTCCGCAGGACAGCAACTTGTCGTGGCTGACCCTGTTTTACGCACTGCCCAAGGAGTTGGTGGAGAAACGGGCCGCCTATCTCAATCTGCCGAGAAACATCAAAAAGCTTTTGGCATCTCCTGAACACAGGAAGCTGATTGAGACCGATGCGTTTCTGGAACTGGTTTGGGATTGCTACGCTTGGTCTGCATGGCAGTTCTTCCAAGTGCCCAAGAAGGATGGTACTTATCAGGACATCCCCGGTGACTGGCAACATTACTCTGGTGACTTCCCGCTGTGGCGTTGGTCTTATGAGATCATCCGTCATTTCCGAATGAAGTTTGAAAACGAGATGGAGTGGAGCTTCCAGCGGTTGTTCCTGATGGGAATGGATGACGAGTTGCCGTGGCTCACCTATCAGCAGTTCAGCAATCTGGTGGACAACCTCACCGACATGATCGTGCAGGAGCAGAATTGGCAGCCACTGTTTGATGAAGTGTGGAATAACCGACAGGTGGATGACTACACTGGCAAGAATGTCAACAAGCGAGACTTCATGCGTTCCTGGACGCACAGCCGCACCGCAACGCACATCTCCATTGAAGATGTTTTGGAAAACGGCGTGATTCTGGACGGCGATATGCTTTTTGAGATTGAAGATCCCCGTGGCCAGTTCGAGGAAAAGGTCCTCGGAAAAATGCATATCGAGCAGTTCAAGGGCACACTCACCGAGCAAGATAAAGCCATTTTGCAGATGCGGTATGAGGGATACTCGCTGAAGGAGATTGCCGAAAAGGTTGGTTTCAAAACACCCAGCGCTGTTGGCAAACGTATCGGGAAGATCGCCGGGAATTATGAGGATTTTCTTGGTGACGAGTATAGTGCTTTTCTGGACAAGCACTCAAAGTGAGTTGAGGTATTGCTTATGGAACTACAAGAACTGTACGATATTGCGCTGAACTTTCGCAAGGCAATTATGGAAGCCAAATGGGAGAGAGAATTCTATAGCCCGTCAGATAGGATGAATAATTTCCCCGGTGGATGCTGTGATGACTCTGCTGATCTATTTGGATACTACCTACGAGAAAAATATAACATCACCTCTAAGCAAGGAAATGGAATCTACAGAGCCAGGAATTCTTACAACACCAGAAATCATGCGTTTACTATCTTAGAAGATGGGACTATCATTGATTTAACCGCAGACCAATTTCCGGCTTTTTCAGATTGTCCTGATGGGATTTATGTTGGGCCGCAGATTAGTTTTCATCGCAGATTGGATCGAAAAACAAAGGGAGACCATTGCGATATTACCCGAAATGAACGGCTTTGGCACGACTACGAAGCCATCAGTAAGTATCTATAAAACATCATAGACATTGCAGCCTTGTACATCTGTATGAGGCTGCTTTTTTATACCCGAAAGGAGAGTTTTATGAAAAGAGAACCGTTTGAAAACATGCCCGATGTGATGAATGCCAAGCAGATCGCAGAGGCTCTGCACCTGTCAAAAGCCGGTGCCTATAATCTGCTGAGTAATCCGAATTTCCCCACGCTGCGTATCGGCGGACGTAAGCTCGTTTTGAAGCAGGAACTGATCACATGGCTGAAAAGCCAAACAAAAACCGTGGCGAAGGAGGATGGCAAATAATGTAGCTGACCGCAAATCAAAAAGGATGGACGCAGACCGTTTGCTCAAAAAGCAGGCGGTCTTTTTCTGTCCCATTTCTAAAAAGACACGATAGACGCTGAGCTTGGTTGCATAGAGCAAGATTCTACCATGGGTCCAAATTTCGCCTGCCGCTCATTTTACCTCTCATGAATCTTGTTGGGGAGTGCCTTCCCCAAACCCTGCTCTGTTCCGCAAAGCGGAAGCGATACGGCTAACGCCGACTTTTAATTTTCAAAAAATGAAGGAGGAACCGAATGGCCAAAACCTACAACACACCGAAACGAACCCACATCGTAAAAACCCGTCTGGACGATGAAGAGCACGCCGAGTTTATGCGGCAGTTGAACATTTACGGCATGAGCCAAGCGGAGTTCATCCGTGAAGCGATCTCCGGCGCAACCATCCGTCCGGTCATCGTGGCATCCAATATAAATGACGCCCTGTTGGAAGCCATCGGCAAGCTGACAGCAGAATACGGCAAAGTTGGTAACAACCTCAACCAGATTGCCAGACATCTCAACGAGTGGCGCAGTCCTTATCCTGCTATGGCAAAAGAATTACAGGATGCCGCCGCTGATCTCGCCACTCTGAAATTTGAAGTAATGAAAAAGGTAGGTGATGCTGTTGGCAATGTTCAAGCATATAAGCTCTAAAAATGCCGACTACTCTGCCACCGAAGCCTACCTCACTTTTGAGCATGACGAGTTTACCATGAAGCCTACCCTGGACGAAAACGGCAGACTCATCCCAAGACAGGATTATCGCATTTCTATGCTGAACTGCGGTGACGAAGATTTTGCGATTGCGTGTCTGAGAGCCAATCTCCGCTATGGCAAAAATCAAAAACGAGAGGATGTCAAAAGTCATCACTATATCATCAGCTTCGATCCCAAGGATGTGCCCGACCACGGACTGAACGTAGATCTGGCACAGAGCCTTGGAGAGAAATTCTGCAAGGAACACTTTCCCGGTCATCAAGCCATTGTCTGTACACACCCCGACGGACACAACGGCAGCGGCAATGTTCATGTACACATCGTGATCAATTCCCTACGAATTATGGAAGTTCCGTTTATGCCGTATATGGACAGACCGTGCGATATCCAACCGGGCATGAAGCACCGATGTACCAACGCCGCTATGGAGTATCTTCGCTCCGAAGTCATGGAGATGTGCCACGATGCGGGTCTGTATCAGATAGATCTACTGAACGGAAGCAAGACAAGAGTGACTGAGCGTGAGTATTGGGCGAAAAAGAAAGGACAGCTTGCGCTGGATGCAGAAAACGCTGCTCTTGCCAAGCAGGGCTTGCCCATCAAACAGACCAAGTTTGAAACAGACAAAGACAAGCTTCGTGAAGAAATCCGCATGGCACTTTCCGACGCTGTCAGCTATGAGGATTTCGCCGAAAAACTTCTCCGCCGTGGCATCACCGTCAAGGAGAGCCGAGGGAGATTGTCCTATCTCACACCCGACAGGACACGCCCCATCACAGCACGAAAGCTGGGTGATGATTTTGATAAAACGGCTGTGTTCGCCGCATTTGTCAGAAACGCAAAACAGGTCAGAACGAAAACACCTCTTGTTCATTCTGCACCGACCATGCAGGACTTCATCAAACAACAAAACACCGTCAACCGCATGGTGGATGTGGATGCCGCCAAAGCCAAGGGCAGAGGTTACGAGAATTGGGCAAAGAAATACAATCTCAAAAATGCCAGTCGAGCCTTTGTGCTGTATCAGGAAATGGGATTTGATTCTCCCGAAGCATTGGCTGCCGCTTGCGATGCTGCCCATGAGAAGCTAAGTGATATTCGCACCAAGATGAAAACGATTGAAGCTGCCATCAAGGAAAAGAAAGAGTTCCGTGACCAAGCAACAAATTACCACAAGACAAGATATGTAGTTGACGAGCTGAAAGCCTGCAAAACCGAAAAAGCCCGTCAGAAATATCGTGACGATCACGACGGCGACTTCATCATTCTGAACGCTGCCAAACGATATTTTGACTCCAAGGGCTTGAAGAAGTTACCAAGCCACAAGGCGTTGCAGACGGAAGTGGAACAGCTCATCAAGGAGAAAAACGAGCTTTACAACCAGTACCAAACCGCCAGAGATGAAGCACGGCGGCTGGATACCATTCGCCACAATATTGACCAAACTCTTGGCGGCAGGCAGGAGAGAAAACAGGAACAGGAACGCTGATTCATTCCCTTCCTTTCATTCAAAATTTACGACAACGCATTCTTGAATTTACGACAACTAAGACATCGCCAAGTGAAAAAACTACCGTTTTCCCACTTGGCAACAGGAGGTATTGATTATGAATAAGAAAACAAACGAAATATGAAACAGGAGGTAAATGCCTATGGCAAAAGAGCAGACCCAGAACTTTGATTATTGTGATATTCCCGTTTGGAGAAAGTACACCCTGAGCGTGCAGGAGGCCGCCAAGTACTTCCGGATCGGTGACAAAAAGACGCGAAAGCTCATTGAGGAGAATCCCGGTGCCAACTACATCCTTTGGAACGGCACCCGCCCGCAGATCAAGCGGAGACTTTTTGAGCAGTATCTGGATGAATATATGACCGCTATCTAAGGAAACAAGAGGTAGAAAAAGAGCCGGGTTTATGATATAGTTAATATATCATAGCTCGGCTCTTTTCGACGATCATCGTATCTAAGAAAGATTAACTATTAAAAGTCAACCCCGAAAATGAATGGTGGTGGTGAAAAGAGATGGTTCAAAAAGGTATAGC